>NZ_JBIWPA010000011.1:108997-137617 GCF_044768035.1 Kitasatospora sp. NPDC101176 | reverse complement strand
CGCGGTGGCGCCCCTATATCCCGTCCCCCCCCCCCCCGGGCCGCCCCCCCCCCCCGGGCGGCCCCCCCCCCCCCCGGGGCCCCCGCCCCCCCCCCGCCCCCCCGCCCCCCCCGGGCCCGTCTCGTCTCAGCACGAGGGACGGGAACATCCGGATCCCGAGACGGAGATGTCGGAGCGGGCCCGGGAATCTATACGATGAGCCCATGCGTTCCGTCGATGTGAGCAACCAGGCCCCGGGCACCCGCCTCGTGGCGCGCCTGCACGTCGACCTGTGCCGGCTCGCCAGCGCGATCTGTCCCGGCACGCCCGCGCGCTCACGCTGAGCCGCCACGCCCCACCCGGGCCCGCCGCCGGCCGGCGACGCCGAGCCCCGGGACCATCAGCCCTGCCGCGCCCGCTGCGGCCCACCCCTCACGACTCGCACAGGAGCGCACCCATGGCCATCGAGGTCCGCATCCCGACCATCCTCCGCACCTACACCGACGGCGCCAAGGCCGTCGAGGGCACCGGCAGCAACCTCGGGGAACTCTTCACCGACCTCGACGCCCGTCACCCGGGCATCGCCGCCCGCCTGGTCGAGGGCGGCGAGCTGCGCCGCTTCGTCAACGTCTACCTGAACGACGAGGACGTCCGCTTCCTGGAGGGCATCTCCACCGCCCTCGCCGACGGCGACAGCGTCACCATCCTGCCCGCCGTGGCCGGCGGCGCCCGCTGATCTCCCGGCTCCCCCGCCCGCGCGGCGGGGGAGCCGCCCCCTCGACACCCCCCAACGCCGCGGCCGGAGGCCCCCTTGCGTTACGACAGCCCGCTCGAAGCCGTCGGGAACACCCCGCTGGTCCGCCTGCCCAGGCTGTCCGCCGCCGTTCCCGGCAACGCCGACGGGCTGGTGAGGCTGTGGGCCAAGCTGGAGGACCGCAACCCCACCGGCTCCATCAAGGACCGCCCGGCGCTGCACATGATCGAGCGCGCCGAGGCCGCCGGCCGACTCACCCCCGGCTGCACCATCCTCGAGCCCACCAGCGGCAACACCGGCATCTCGCTCGCCATGGCCGCCAAGCTCAAGGGCTACCGGATGGTCTGCGTGATGCCCGAGAACACCAGCGAGGAACGGCGCGAACTGCTCCGCATGTGGGGCGCCGAGATCATCCCCTCGCCGGCCGCCGGCGGCTCCAACACCGCCGTCCGCATCGCCAAGGAGATCGCCGCCGAGCACCCCGACTGGGTCATGCTCTACCAGTACGGCAACCCCGACAACGCGGGCGCCCACTACGCCGGCACCGGCCCCGAGATCCTCGCCGACCTGCCCTCCGTCACCCACTTCGTGGCCGGCCTCGGCACCACCGGCACCCTGATGGGCGTCGGCCGCTACCTGCGCGAGAAGGTCCCCGGCGTGCGGATCGTCGCCGCCGAACCCCGCTACGACGACCTGGTGTACGGGCTGCGCAACCTCGACGAGGGCTTCGTCCCCGAGCTGTACGACGCCGAGGTGCTCACCACCCGCTTCTCGGTCGGCTCCGCGGACGCCGTCCGCCGCACCCGCGAACTCCTCCAGCAGGAGGGCATCTTCGCGGGCGTCTCGACCGGCGCCATCCTGCACGCCGCGATCGGCGTCGGCCGCAAGGCCGCGGCGGCCGGGGAGCGGGCGGACATCGTCTTCGTCGTCGCCGACGGCGGCTGGAAGTACCTGTCCACCGGCATCTACACCGCCGAGTCCACCGAGGCGGCCGTCGAGGCGCTGCAGGGCCAGCTCTGGGCCTAGGTGTGCATCTGTCGGACCCGCGGCCCGTACGGGACCTAGCCGGTCCGCAGGGCCCGTTCGGCGCGGGACCAGACCTGCCGGTCCACCGTGCCGGCCCGGCGGCGGAAGGCCGTCAGCGGCACCTCGCGCAGCTCGTCGGTCTCCAGCCAGCTGGTCCGGCCCTGTCGGTCGCCCACCGAACCGGGCGGCAGCGGCAGCACTCCCGGGCGGTCGCCGTGGTGCTTGCTGGTGATCTTCGCGACGGTGGCCTGCCGGCCGTGCACCCGCAGCACCAGGCACGGGCGGTCCTTCGCCCCCGGGCCGTCCTCGAACGGCACCTCCGCCCACCAGATCTCCTGCGGTCGGGGCGCCGCCGCGCCGCGGGTCGCCGGGCGCGGCCGCGGGCCGGTCGGACCGGCCGGTCGGGGAGCCGGGCGGGTCCGCCTGACCAGTGCCGCCGCGACGGCGGCCACCGCCGCGACGCCCGCCACCGCCAGGACCACCCAGATGCCAGTCATGCCGCTCATGCCGCGAACCGTACCGGCCCGCGGCGGCGCCCACCACCGTCGGTGCTGTGACAGTTGAGTATTTGTCCGCCCGTTGCTCCCGGTTCGTCACGGAACGGCCACGGTGCCCGTTCTGCGCGCAGGACACCGCCCCGGCCCGGAAAAGCTGCCCACGAACGTCCGCCCCCGCCCCTCCGGAGGTGTCCTCGTGAGCAGGGACAGCGACCTGTGGTCCTACGCCGAGATCGCCCGCCACATCAACGTGCAGCCCGAGACCGTGCGCAACTACCGCCGGCACGGGCTGCTGCCCGACCCCGACGTCGTCGACGACGGCCACCCCCGCTGGCACCCGGACACGATCCGCACCTGGGCCCGCAACCGCCCCCGCCACCGCTGACCGGCCCGGCAACGGCCCCCACCCCGCCGCGGGACCGCCGGACCGCCCCCGCCACCGCTGAGCGACACCCCCGGCACCGCTGAGCGAGGCCCCCGCCCCGGCCCCGGCGTTCTGGTGATTCCAGCCACAGCCCGGCACGGGGACGGGGGCAAAGTGTCCTTCCGCCCTTACCCTCGACACGCGAAGCAGTGCTCCCGGCCGGTTCCCCGGCCCGGCCTGCCGTTTTCCAGCAGCAGCCAGGACGTGTCGGGGCGGAGGGGCTCGGATGAAGATGACCGTGGTGGGGTGCTCGGGGAGCTTCCCGTCCGCCGACTCGCCCTGCTCCAGCTACCTGGTCGAGGCCGACGGCTACCGCGTCGTGCTCGACCTCGGCAACGGCGCCCTCGGCGCCCTGCAGAAGTACGTCGACCTCTACGCGGTCGACGCCGTCCTGCTCAGCCACCTGCACGCCGACCACTGCGTCGACCTCTGCGCCTACTGGGTCGCCCGCAACTACCGTGCCGAGGGCTGCCCGGACCCGATGCCCGTCTACGGCCCGGCCGGCACCGCCGAGCGGCTCGCCCGCGCCTACGACATGCCGGAGAACCCCGGGATGAAGGAGGTCTTCGACTTCCGCACCCTCACCCCCGGCGCCTTCGACCTCGGCCCGTTCCGGATCGAGGTCGCCCAGGTCAACCACCCGGTCGACGCCTTCGCCTTCCGCCTCGAACACGACGGCCGCTCGCTCGTCTACTCCGGCGACACCGGCGAGAGCGCCGAGCTCGTCGAACTCGCCCGCGACGCCGACCTCTTCCTCTGCGAGGCCGCCTACATCGACGGCCGGGACACCTACCGGGCCGTCCACCTCAACGGGCGCGAGGCCGGCGAGCACGCCACCGCCGCCGGCGCCCGCCGCCTCGTCCTCACCCACATCCCGCCGTGGACCGACGCCGAGCACAACCGCCGGGACGCCGCCGCGGCCTACGCCGGGCCCGTCGAGATCGCCCGGGCCGGCGCGGTCTACCGGATCTGACCCGCGACGGCCCGCCCGGTGGGCCGCCACGCACGACGACCCCGCCCCGCCGCTGGGGGAGCAGCGGTGGGGCGGGGTCGCGGGGTGTGGCCGGGTGTCAGGCCTTGGTGACGTCCTCGATCTCGTCGTCCTCCTCGCGACCGGGGGTCTTGAGGTCGAACTTGGTGATCGCGAAGCGGAAGAGGAAGTAGTACAGCGCGGCGAAGGCGAGGCCGATCGGGATGATCATCCACGGGTCGGTGGCCTTGCTCCAGGCCAGGGCGTAGTCGATCAGGCCGCCGGAGAAGGTGAAGCCGTCGTGCACGCCGAGCGCCCAGGTGACGGTCATCGAGACGGCGGTGAGCAGCGCGTGGATGACGTACAGGGCCGGGGCGATGAAGACGAAGGCGAACTCGATCGGCTCGGTGACACCGGTCACGAAGGAGGTCAGCGCCAGCGAGAGCATCATGCCGGTGACGGCCTTGCGGCGGTGCGGCTTGGCGGCGTGGGCGATGGCCAGGGCGGCGGCGGGCAGCGCGAACATCATGATCGGGAAGAAGCCCGACATGAACTGGCCGGCGGTCGGGTCGCCGGCGAAGAAGCGCGGGATGTCGCCGTGCACGATGGTGCCGTCGGCCTTGGTGAAGTCACCGGTCTGGAACCAGGCGTAGGAGTTCACGAACTGGTGCATGCCGACCGGCAGCAGACCGCGGTTGACCAGGCCGAAGGCGCCCGCACCGAACGCGCCGGCGCCGATCAGGGTGTCGTTCAGGCTCTTGATGGCGTCGCCGACCGGGCCCCAGGTCAGGGCGAAGAGCACGCCGACGGCGGTGCCGACGAAGGCCATCAGGATCGGCACCAGGCGGCGGCCGTTGAAGAAGCCCAGCCAGTCGACCAGCTTGGTGCGGTGGTACTTCTGCCAGAGCACGGCGGCCAGCAGGCCGATCACGATGCCGCCGAGCACGCCCGGGTTCTGGTAGGTCGGGGCGACCCACTTGCCGTCGGCGATGTGGCCCTCGGCGATCGGGAACGCGGTCAGCACGTTCTTGTAGACCAGGAAGCCGACCAGGGCGGCGAGGGCGGTGGAGCCGTCCGCCTTCTTGGCGAAGCCGATCGCGATGCCCACCGCGAAGAGCAGCGGCAGGTTGTCGAAGACCCCGCTGCCGGCGGTGTTGAACACCGCGGCGACCTTGTCCCAGCCGAGGCCGTCCTTGCCGAACACGTCGTCCTGGCCCAGGCGCATCAGCAGGCCTGCGGCGGGGAGCACGGCGATGGGCAGCTGGAGGCTGCGGCCGATCTTCTGCAGACCCTGGAGGAGGCTCTGGCCGAACTTCTTGGTCGGGCTTGGCGTGGCCGGAGCCGTGGCGGGCGCCGGTGCCTGCGCAGACTGACTCATGGGGGTGGGTTCCTAACGGCATGGCGGTCGGTCGGGGGAGGGGCACAGGGGGCCGAACCGCGAACTGGTCTACACCACGTGTGGTGTAGACCAGTTTTGTAGCACGGGTGGAGAAGGCGGGGAACCCCGGAAAGCACTGCTGCCGGGAAGCGCTATGAAATCGAAACCTACTTGCGGAACGACGATCATGATTACCCGGCGTGATTGGGATTTTGGCTATTTGCGCAACAAAAAGGCCCGGCCTCGCCGGGCGTCGCCGGCTCGCGGCGGAGCGTGCGCGACCAGGCCGGTGGTGCGGCCGCCGAGGCTTTCCCGCCAGGGCAATTG
Organism: Kitasatospora sp. NPDC101176; assembly: GCF_044768035.1. Classification (NCBI taxonomy): domain Bacteria; kingdom Bacillati; phylum Actinomycetota; class Actinomycetes; order Kitasatosporales; family Streptomycetaceae; genus Kitasatospora; species Kitasatospora sp. NPDC101176. The sequence goes on along the minus strand of NZ_JBIWPA010000011.1, from coordinate 132,262 downwards.
GCCCTTTCCGGAAAGTCGATGGCCCCCGGACCGACGGGTCCGGGGGCCATTGCGGGTGACGTCCGGTGACGCTCGGTTTCGGGGGCGGTTTCGCGGCCCGCTATCAGGCCTTGGTGACGTCCTCGACCTCGCTCTCGTCCTCCCGGCCGGGCGTTTTCAGGTTGAATTTGACGATGATGAACCGGAACAGCGCGTAGTACACGGCGGCGAAGCCGGCCCCGATCACGAGGATCAGCCACGGCTTGGTGGCCAGGCTCCAGTTGATGACGTAGTCGATCAGGCCGGCCGAGAAGCTGAAGCCGTCGTGGACCCCGAGGCCCCAGGTCAGCCCCATCGAGACGCCCGTCAGCAGGGCGTGCACCAGGAACAGCGCCGGGGCGATGTAGGCGAAGGAGTACTCGATCGGCTCGGTGACGCCCGTCACGAAGGAGGTCAGGCCGACCGACAGCATCAGTCCGTAGATCTCCTTGCGGCGGTGCGGCTTGGCCGAGTGCGCGATCGCCAGTGCGGCGGCGGGCAGCGCGAACATCATGATCGGGAAGAAGCCGGACTGGAACTGGCCGGCCGTCGGGTCGCCCGCCAGGAAGCGCGGGATGTCGCCGTGCACCATCATGCCGTCGGGCTTGGTGTACTCGCCGAACTGGAACCAGACGAAGGTGTTCAGCAGCTGGTGCATGCCGATCAGCAGCAGCAGGCGGTTGAACAGGCCGAAGAGGCCGGCGCCGGTCGACCCGAGGTCGGCGAGGGTCTGACTGAAGTCGTTGAGGCCGCGGCCGATCGGCGGCCAGACCCAGACCGCCAGGCAGGCGGTCAGCATGCCCACCAGGGCGGTGATCATCGGCACCAGGCGGCGGCCGTTGAAGAAGCCCAGCCAGTCGACCAGCTTGGTGCGGTGGAATCGGACCCACAGCCAGGCCGACATCAGGCCGATCAGGATGCCGCCCAGCACCCCCGGGTTCTGGTACGTCGCGGCCGCCGACTTCGCCGAGCCGTAGTCCACGCACTGGTCGCTGACCAGCACCGTCGGCGGCTTGCACTGCTCCGGGAAGGCGTGCAGCACCCGGTAGAAGACGAGGAAGCCGACCACGGCCGCCAGCGCCGTCGAGCCGTCCGCCTTCTTCGCCATGCCGATCGCCACGCCGACGCAGAACAGCATCGGCAGGCCGAGCGCGGAGTCCAGCAGGGCGCCGCCGGCCGCGGCGAAGACCTTGGCGACGTTGTCCCAGCCGAGGCCGTCCTTGCCGAAGACGTCGGGCTGGCCGAGCCGGTTGAGGATGCCGGCGGCCGGGAGCACCGCCACCGGGAGCTGCAGCGAGCGGCCCATCTTCTGGAGCCCGCCGTAGAGGGTGTGCCACCACACGGTCTGCGGGGTCGTGGCGCCTGCCGAACTCATCCTTCGACCTCCGGGAGCAGTGGGCGGCCGGTGGCCCCGGCGGGACCCCGCGCGGGGGCCGGAACGCCCGGGGTCCTTTCTGCGTTCATCGGAGTACACATATATTGGTGTAGACCACTTTGGGACGCAGGCCGCACGCCGGGCCGCGGGCCCCGCTGATCGTCATCCTCCGGCGGCGGTCGGGACCGTGCGCGCCGGACTGCGCCAAAAGTGGACTAACGTGGCAGACCGGCCCGGAGCGGGTGATGCTTGTCGCGCTGCCCGGCAGCGCGACCACGGCTGAACCGGCGTCAGCACCGGCAGACGGTCCCGGCGGCCACCGGCCGACGGACACCCAGCACAGCGCAGGACGGCACCCGGCAGAGCCGCCGGCAGGCCGAGACAGAGGGAGAGAATCAGATGGCCAGCAAGGCTGAGAAGATCGTCGCCGGTCTGGGCGGCATCGACAACATCGAAGAGGTCGAGGGCTGCATCACCCGCCTGCGCACCGAGGTCAAGGACGCCGCCCTGGTCGACGAGGCCGCGCTCAAGGCCGCCGGCGCCCACGGCGTCGTCAAGATGGGCACCGCGATCCAGGTCGTCATCGGCACCGACGCCGACCCGATCGCCGCCGACATCGAGGACATGATGTGAGCTGAGCCACCGCGCTCACGCTCCCCCCGGCCCGCCGCCCCGCACAGGACGGCGGGCCGGGGCGCGTCCGGCCCGCGCGCACCGGCACGGCGCCCGCCCCTCCCGGCGCGGCTCCGCAGCGGCCTCCGCGGACGCTCTCCGGAACACCCGCGCCGAGCGACTACGCTCGGTTCCTATGTCACGCATCGACGGCCGCACCCCCGACCAGCTCCGCCCGATCACCATCGAACGGGGCTGGAGCAAGCACGCCGAAGGCTCCGTCCTCATCTCCTACGGCGACACCAAGGTGCTGTGCACCGCCAGCGTCACCGAGGGCGTCCCCCGCTGGCGCAAGGGCAGCGGCGAAGGCTGGGTCACCGCCGAGTACTCCATGCTCCCGCGCGCCACCAACACCCGCGGCGACCGCGAGGCCGTCAAGGGCCGCATCGGCGGCCGCACCCACGAGATCAGCCGCCTCATCGGCCGCTCGCTGCGCGCCGTCGTCGACCACCGTGCCCTCGCCGAGAACACCATCGTCCTCGACTGCGACGTCCTCCAGGCCGACGGCGGCACCCGCACCGCCGCCATCACCGGCGCCTACGTCGCCCTCGCCGACGCCGTCGCCTGGGCCCGCGACCGCAAGCTCCTGCGCGCCAAGGGCCAGCCCATCACCGGCGGCGTCAGCGCCGTCAGCGTCGGCATCATCGACGGCGTCCCGATGCTCGACCTCCAGTACGAGGAGGACGTCCGCGCCGAGACCGACATGAACATCGTCTGCACCTCCGACGGCCGCTTCGTCGAGGTCCAGGGCACCGCCGAGGGCGCCCCCTTCGACCGCGCCCTCCTCGACCGCCTCCTCGACCTCGGCACCCTCGGCTGCGCCGAACTCGACGAGATCCAGCGCAAGGCCCTCGAGGGCTGAACCTCCCCGGCCCGCGCCGCCGTGGAACGGGACGGACGCGCCGCTGTACAGGCCGGGCCCGGAGCCCGTACGGTTCCCGCAGCACCCCGCTGCGGGAACCGCGCACCCCCCGGCGCGCGTCCCGTCCCACGGAACCCGCGCGCCCCCCAGGAGGACCGGATGCCGTCGAGCATCGCCCGCCCCGCCGCCCTCGCCGTGGCCGGACTGATCGCGATCCTCCCGCTCAGCATGGTCAGTTGCTCCGCCGCGCAGAAGGCGCTCGACTGCGGCAACACCGCCGTGCGGGTCACCGGCGACCTCGCCGACGTCACCGCCGCCTACGGCAACTCCAGCAACGACTCGGCCGCCGCGGCGAAGGCGCTGCAGAAACTCCGCGGCGACCTCGACCAGATCGGCCGGAACTCCAAGAACACCGACGTCGCCAAGGCCGTCGCCGACCTCCAGAAGCAGGCCGACAAGGTCCAGCAGGCCGTCGACAAGAAGGAGGTCCCCGACCTCAAGCCGCTCGGCGACGCGGCCGGCAACCTCACCTCGGTCTGCACCGGCTGACGCCCCCACCGCTGCCGATAGGGTGGGCGATATGTCCACCCGATTGATCCTCGCCACCCGTAACCAGCACAAGGTCGCCGAGCTCCGCGCCATCCTCGGCGAGGCCGGTCTGGACGTCGAACTCGTCGGCGCCGACGCCTACCCGGAGATCCCGGACGTGCCCGAGACCGGCGTCACCTTCGCCGAGAACGCCCTGCTGAAGGCCCACGCCCTCGCCCGCGCCACCGGCCTGCCCGCCGTCGCCGACGACTCCGGCCTCTGCGTCGACGTCCTGAACGGCGCCCCCGGCATCTTCTCCGCCCGTTGGGCCGGCAAGCACGGCGACGACCGCGCCAACCTCGACCTGCTGCTCGCCCAGCTCTCCGACATCGCCGAACCGCACCGCGGCGCCCACTTCTTCTGCGCCGCCGCCCTCGCCCTGCCCGACGGCACCGAGCGCGTCGTCGAGGGCCGCCTGCTCGGCACCCTGCGCACCGCCCCCTCGGGCGACGGCGGCTTCGGCTACGACCCGGTCCTGCAGCCCCTCGGCGAGACCCGCACCTGTGCCGAACTCACCCCCGCCGAGAAGAACGCGATCAGCCACCGCGGCCACGCCTTCCGGGCGCTCGCCCCGGTCGTGAAGGACCTCGTCGGCTGACGCACCGTCCGTGGAACGCCGAAGGCCCGCCCCGAGAAGATTCGGGGCGGGCCTTCGATCTGAAGGTTTTAGATGAGTGCGGCCTGAGGGATTCGAACCCTCACGGGGTTTCCCCCACCGGATCCTAAGTCCGGCGCGTCTGCCTGCTCCGCCAAGGCCGCGTGGCCCCTAGTCTAGGGCTTCGCCTCCGGTGGGAACACCGTGATTCGGTCCGGGGGCGTGCGCACCGCCCCGGGGGTCGCCGGGCGGGTGCGGGGTCGGCTGCGGGTGGGGCCGTCGGTCCGGCCGTCTGGCCGGTCGTGGGTCGGGTCGCGGGTCCGGTCGTGGGATGTCGGGTTTCGGCCACCGGCTGACTGGTTGTCGAGCGGGCCCGACCTGTGATGTTTGGCCGTTGATTACCAATTGGTACAGACCTATTGACCTATGTGGTTCAGACCACATAGCTTCGGCGCCAATTGCAATCCCCCACGTGCGTGCTCCCCCACAGGCACGCGCCGACACTCTCTCCCGGAGGACCGAGTGTTGATCCGAAGCACGGCGGAGCGGCGTCCCACCGCCGCCACCCGCCGCAAGAGCCCGGCAGCCCGGGCGGGCGCGGCCTCGCTGGCGGCGGCCGGCCTGGCCGGCCTGCTGCTGGCCACGCTGGGCGCGGCGCCCTCGCAGGCGTCGGCGGCCGTCGACAACGCGGCCTGTCGCCCCGACGGCATGTACCAGACGCCCGGCGTGGACGTCCCGTACTGCTCCGTCTACGACACCAGCGGGCGCGAGAAGATGGGCGCGGACCACCAGCGCCGCATCATCGGCTACTTCACCGGCTGGCGCACCGGCAAGAACGGTGACCAGCCGTACCTGGTGAGCGACGTCCCCTGGGACAAGGTCACCCACCTGAACTACGCGTTCGGCCACGTCGGCTCCGACAACAAGCTGTCGGTCGGCACGGACGGCCCGACCAACGAGGCCACCGGGATCGACTTCCCCGGCGTGCCGGCCGCCCAGCTGGACCCGACGCTGCCCTACAAGGGGCACTTCAACCTGCTGACGAAGTTCAAGAAGCAGTACCCGAACGTCAAGACCATGATCTCGGTGGGCGGTTGGACCGAGACCGGCGGCTACTTCGGGGACGACGGCAAGCGCGTCAACACCGGCGGCTTCTACTCGCTGACGGTCAACCCGGACGGCAGCGTCAACCAGGCCGGCATCGACACCTTCGCCGCCTCGTCCGTCGACTTCATCCGCAAGTACGGCTTCAACGGCGTCGACGTCGACTACGAGTACCCGACCTCGATGAAGGACGCGGGCAACCCGCTGGACTGGCAGCTCGCCAACTCCAAGCGCGGCTCGCTGGCCAAGGGCTACGCGGCGCTGATGAAGACGCTGCGCGAGAAGCTGGACCGGGCCGGCGCCGCCGACGGCAGGCACTACCTGCTCTCGGTCGCGGCGCCGTCGTCCGGCTACCTGCTGCGCGGCATGGAGACCTTCCAGGTGGCGCAGTACCTGGACTACGTCAACATCATGTCGTACGACCTGCACGGCGCCTGGAACAAGTACGTCGGCCCGAACGCCTCGCTGTTCGACGACGGCAAGGACGGCGAGCTGGCGGCGGCCAACGTCTACGGCACCGCCCAGTACGGCGGCATCGGCTACCTGAACGCCGACTGGTCGTACCACTACTTCCGCGGCGCGATGCCCGGCGGGCGCATCAACGTCGGCCTGCCGTACTACACGCGCGGGTTCAAGAACGTCCAGGGCGGCACCAACGGCCTCTGGGGCACCGCCTCGGCGACCACCTGCCCGGTCGGCTCCGGCCTGACCTCCTGCGGTGACGGCGCGGTCGGGATCGACAACATCTGGAACGACAAGGACGACGCGGGCAAGGAGTCCCCGGCCGGGTCGAACCCGATGTGGCACGCGAAGAACCTGGAGAAGGGCATCCTGCCCGACTACCTGTCCAAGTACGGCGTGACGGACACCGCGCTGCAGGGCACCTACGCCCGCAACTACAGCAGCGCCCTGGTGGCGCCGTGGCTGTGGAACGACACCAAGAAGGTGTTCCTCTCCACCGAGGACGAGCAGTCGGTGGGCGCCAAGGCGGACTACATCGTCAACCAGGGCGCCGGCGGCGCGATGATCTGGGAGCTCGCGGGCGACTACAAGTGGGACGCCGCGGCCAACGGCGGCAAGGGCGAGTACGTGCCGGGCTCGACGCTGACCTCGCTGATGTACGACAAGTTCAAGTCGGCGACGCCGTACGGCGCGACCCGCTCGACGGTCGCGCTTCCGCAGCAGACCCTGCCGATCGACGTGTCGTTCACCAACTTCGCGCTGGGCGACTCCAACTACCCGATCAACCCGAAGATCCACGTCGTCAACAACTCGACGGTGACCCTGCCGGGCGGGACGGAGTTCCAGTTCGACTACTCCAACTCGGCCCCGGGCAACGCCAAGGACCAGTCCGGCTTCGGCCTGCAGGTCATCCGGCAGGACAATCCCGGTCCGGGCAACGTGGGCGGTCTGAAGGGCACCTACAACCGGGTCTCGGTCAAGCTGCCGGGCTGGCAGTCGCTGGCGCCGGGCGCCTCGGTGGACCTGGACTTCGTCTACTACCTGCCGGTCTCGACGCCGTCCAACTGGACGGTCAACGTGGGCGGGACGCTGTACGGGATCAAGGGCGACCTGACCCGCGGCGCGGTCGACGGCGGCACCTCCACGCCGACCCCGACCCCGACCTCGACGGCCACGGCCTCGCCGACCGCGACGGCCACGGCGACGGGCTCCCCGACGGCGACGGCCTCGCCGACCGCGACGGCCACGGCGACGGGCTCCCCGACGGCGACGGCCTCGCCGACCACCACCGCGACGGCCACCCCGACCTCGGGGGCCTGCACGGCCGCGCCGAGTTGGGACGCCGGCACCACCTACGCGAGCACCACCAAGGTCTCGTGGAAGGGCCACTACTACCAGAACAAGTGGTGGACCAAGGGCGACGACCCCACGGCCAGCGGCGCGTGGGGCGTCTGGAGCGACCTCGGGGCCTGCTGACCGGCGGCTGCCCGAGGTGAGGGACGGCGGTGGCGGTGCACCCGGTCGGGGGGTGTGCCGCCACCGCTTCCGTCGTCGGTGCGTCAGGCCGTGCCGACCTCGAGGTCGCGCAGCAGCTTGGCGACGTGCCCGGTGGCCTTGACGTTGTAGAGGGCGCGCTCGACCTTGCCCTGCTCGTCCACGATCACCGTGGAGCGGATCACGCCGACGTAGGTGCGGCCGTAGTTCTGCTTCTCGCCGTAGGCGCCGTAGGCCTGCAGCACCGTGTGGTCGGGGTCGGAGAGCAGGGTGACCTTGAGGTTCTCGGCCTCCCGGAACTTCCCTAGCTTCTCGGGCTGGTCGGGGGAGACGCCGATGACGTCGTAGCCGGCGCCGGCGAGGACGTCGAGGTTGTCGGTGAAGTCGCAGGCCTGCTTGGTGCAGCCCGGGGTGAGCGCCTTCGGGTAGAAGTAGACGATCACCTTGCGGCCCAGGTGGTCGGCCAGGGACACCTGGTTGCCGTCGGCGTCGGGCAGGCTGAAGGCGGGCGCGGTGTCGCCGGGCTGGAGACGCTCACTCACGGTCGGACTCTCCTGATGCTGGGGCGGTCGGTCGTACCACGGCAAACTTACCCCTGATGGTGGGTGGGGCCGCGCGGCCGTGCTCGGCAGCTGACAGACTGGGTCAGTCGCACAGGACAACATCGGTAAGTGAATGGGGTGGCCCGAGTGGGCGAGGCGAGCACGCAGGACAAGTCGGCGAGGACGACCGCCCAGATCGAGGCGGACATCGCCCGGACCCGCACCCAGCTGGCGGCGACCCTCGACGAGCTGGCCGTGCGCGTCCACCCGAGCACGATCGGCGCCCAGGTGAAGGCGCGGGCCGCGGCCGCGGTCGAGGAGAAGGCCGGCCGGGCGTACGTGGCCGCCAACGGCCTGGTGGAGCGGGTCCGGGCCGAGTTCGTGGACGAGAAGGGGCGGCCGCGCAAGGAGCGGGTCGTGCCGGCCGCGCTCGTGGGCGTCGGCCTGGTGCTGCTGGTGGCCTCGTCCCGCAAGCGGCGCAAGGGCTGACCGGGAGCCGTGCGCAGGGCCGGGCGCGGGCCGCGCCCGGCCCTCCGCACGCCGGGCCAGCGTCACGCTCCGGGCCCGGGGGCGGTACCTTCGGGACCGTGAGCACGAACGACGAACCGACCCCGCAGTCCGCTTCCGCCGCCTCCGGGAGCGACCACCCGCGGCACGACCGGCTGGGCGAGAAGCTGCCGATCCGGATGCTGCACGACCGCGTGCTGGTGCGGATCGAGGGCGGCGAAGGCGAGCGCCGCTCGACCGGCGGCATCCTGATCCCCGCGACCGCGGAGCTGTCGAAGCGCTGCACCTGGGCGGAGGCCGTCGCGGTGGGCCAGAGCGTGCGCTCGGTGGAGCCGGGCGACCGCGTGCTGTACGACCCGGAGGACAAGCTGGAGGTCGAGGTCCGCGGCGCGACGTACGTGCTGCTGCGCGAGCGGGACCTGCACGCCGTGGCGGCGACCCGCTTCGGCGACACCGAGGGGTCGACCGGGCTGTACCTCTGACCCCGCTCCCGTTCCGGAGCCCCTGACCCGCGCCCGCACCGCCCGCCGGCGGCCGGTGGGCGACGCGCCCCCTCCCGCGGCCCGGGAGGGGGGCGCTCCTGTCGGTGGCGGGGGTTATGGTCCGCCCATGAGCAGGCGTGTGCCGGTGATCGGTGTGGAGGAGCGTCGGGCCCGGGTGGGGCGGCGCCAGCTGCTGGCGCCCGCGGGGCGGGCGGCGAGGGTGGAGCAGGTGGCGGACGCGGTGGTGGGGTTGCACGCCTCCGATCCGGCGACGGTGTACCTGTCGGCGTGCGCCCGGTTGGCGGCGCCGTCCGCGGCGGAGGTGGACCGGGCGCTGTACGAGGACGTCACGCTGGTGCGGCTGCTGTCGATGCGGCGGACGCTCTTCGCGGTGACGGAGGGCTTCGCGCCGTACGTGAGCTCGTCGACGGCGCGGGCGATCGCGGCGCGGGAGCGGGCGACGCTGCTCAAGCACCTGCGGGACCACGCCGAGGGCTGGGACGAGGCGAGGCTGGCCGGGGCGGAGCGGGCGGCGCTGGCCGCCCTGGCGCTGCGCGGCGAGGCGACGACGAAGGAACTCGCCGACGACGTGCCGGAGTTGCGCGAGACGATGCTGATGTCGGCGGGCAAGCCGTACGAAGCGCGGCAGAGCGTGGGCAGTCGGCTGCTGCGGCTGCTGGCCGCGGACGGGCACGTGCGGCGGGGGCGGCCGCGCGGCTCCTGGCTGAGCAACGTCCACCCCTGGGCGCCGGTGCCGCAGTGGCCGGACGTGCCGGTGCGGGAGGCGAAGGCGGAGGTGGTGCGGCGCTGGCTGGCCTCGTACGGCCCGGCGACGGTGGACGACGTGAAGTGGTGGACGGGCTGGACGCTGGGGGACACCCGCCGGGCGCTGGCGGACGTCGGCGCCGAGGACGTGGAACTGGCGGGCGGGGCCGCCGCGCTGGTGCTGCCGGGGGACACCGGGCCGGTCGCGGAGCCGGAGCCGTGGGCGGCGCTGCTGCCGGCGCTGGACCCGACGGTGATGGGGTGGCGCGGGCGGGACTGGTACCTGCGGCCGGAGGACGTGCCGGCACTGTTCGACCGGGCGGGCAACGCCGGGCCGACGGTGTGGTGGTGCGGCCGGGTGGTGGGCGGCTGGGCGCAGCGGCCGGACGGCGAGGTGGTGTGGCGGCTGTTCGAGGACGTGGGGGCGCAGGCCGGTGCGGCCGTGGCGGCCGAGGCGGCGCGGCTGTCGGGCTGGTTGGGGGAGGTGCGGGTGACGCCGCGGTTCAGGACGCCGCTGGAGCGGGAGCTGGTGGCCGCCCGCTAGGGCCGGGGCCGCCGGCCCGCCCCGGCCGGGCGGCTCACTGGGGCGGCGGCGTCGCCGAGGTCGCCGGTTTGGTGGCGGGTGCGGGGGCCGTGGCGGTGGGCGGGTCGGTCGGGCGGGTGGGCCGGGTCTGGGTGGGTTTGGGGGCGGGGCTGGGCTGGTCCTGGGTGGGGGTGGGCTGGGGGGCCGGCGGGCTGGGGGCGGCGGGGCTGGTCGGGGTGGGCCCGGGTGCGGGGTCGCCGCCGGTGGGGGCGGGCGCGCTGGGGGCGTGGGTGGGGGTGTCGTGCGCGGGGGTGGTCGCGCTGGGGGTGGTGCCGGGGGTCGCGGCCGCGGTGGCGGGGGCGGGGGCGGGGGTGGCGCTGCCGGTGCCGGTGGGGGTGGTGCTGCTGTTGGGGGTGAGGTCGGGCGCGGGGGCGTCGTGGTCGGTCTGCAGGTCGAACTGCTGGGTGGGGGTGCCCTGGAGGGCGGCGGTCATGTAGGCGGTCCAGATCCGGGTGGGGAAGGTGCCGCCGTTGATGCGGGTGAGTCCGGCCGTGCCGGCCAGCGGTTCCTTGGCGTGGGTCTTCGGGTTCTCGCGGAACAGGCCGACGGTGGTGGCGAGTTCGGGGGTGTAGCCGGCGAACCAGGCGGAGAGGTTGGAGTCGGTGGTGCCGGTCTTCCCGGCGGCGGGGCGGCCGAGGTCGAGGGCGGCGGCGCCGGTGCCGCGGGGGCTGACGACGTCGCGCAGGACGTCGGTGACGGCGTCGGCGAAACCGCGGCCGATGGCGGTGACGGGGGTGTGGTCGGGCATCTTGGGGATGTCGACGGCGCCGCCGCTGTGGACGCGTTCGAGCTTCTGGACGGACCAGGGCGCGGTGGCGTCGCCGTGGTTGGCGAGGGTGGCGTAGGCGCCGGCCAGGTCGAGGGCGCTGGGGGTGGCGGTGCCGAGGGTCATCGAGGTGTTGGCCGGGTCCATGCCGCGGACGCTGTCGGGGATGCCGAGCTTGATGGCGGTGTCGCGGACGCGGGCGAGTCCGGCGTCGACGCCCTCCTGCGCGTACACGGAGTTGACGGACTTCACCATGGCGTAGCGCAGGGTGATGTTGCCGTAGTCGACGTCGTCCTCGTTGGGCGGTGCGTAGGGGGTGGGGCCGCCGGTGACGGGGCGTTCGCTGGCGCCGTCGTAGCGGCTCTCGGTGGTGATCGGCCGCCCGTCGAGGGTGTGCTGGGCGATGAGGCCGGCGGCGAGGTCGATGGGCTTGAAGGTGGAGCCGATCTGGTTGTCCTGGCGCAGGGCGTCGTTGAAGGGCTGTTTGGCGTAGTCGGGGCCGCCGTAGACGGCGACGACGCGGCCGGTGGCGGGTTCGACGGAGGCGCCGGCGACGCGGACGTCGGTGTCGGTGGCGGGGCGGGCCCGGGGGTCGAGTTCGCCGGTGAGTTCGTCCTGGACGGCCTTGACGAAGGCCTCCTGCCGGGGCTTGTCGAAGGTGGTGGTGATGCGCCATCCGCCGGCCTTGAGGGTGGCGGCGTCGATGATCCCGGCGGAGACGAGGTAGTCGTCGGCGACGCCGACGAGGTAGCCGGCCTGGCCGGAGAGCCCGGTGGCGGGCTGCGGGTCGAGGAGCTCGGGGAAGGTGGTGGCGGCGCGTTCGGTGGGGGTGAGGAAGCCGAGCTGGACCATGCCGTCGAGGGTGTAGTTCCAGCGGGCGACGGCCTTCTCGCGGTTGGCGGGGGTGGCGGTCTTGACGTCGTAGCTGCTGGGGGCCTGGAGCAGGGCGGCGAGGTAGGCGCCCTGGGCGACGCTGAGGGCGGAGACGTCCTCGCCGTAGTAGGCGTGGGCGGCGCTCTGGATGCCGTAGGCGCCGCGCCCGAAGTAGCTGCTGTTGAGGTAGCCGGCGAGGATGTCCTTCTTGTCGCGCTGCTGGTCGACCTTGAGGGCGATGAAGAGTTCGCGGCCCTTGCGCTCGATGGTCTGGTCCTGCGTGAGGTAGTAGTTCTTGACGTACTGCTGGGTGATGGTGGATCCGCCCTGCATGCCCTTGCCGAGGAGGGTGTTCCAGCCGGCCCGGAGCATGCCCTTCAGGTCGATGCCGCGGTTCTGGTAGAAGGTGCGGTCCTCGGCGGAGACGACGGCGTGCTGGGTCTGGGCGGGGATCTGGTCGATGGTGACGTCGGTGCGGTTGACGGCGCCGGTGCGGGCGATCTCGGTGGTGCCGTCGGCGTAGAGGTAGATGTTGTTCTGGGCGACGGCGTGGGCGTTGGCGTCGGGGACGGGCACGATGACGTAGAGCACGGCGAAGGCGCCGACGGCGATCAGCAGCGCGGCGGTGAGGGCGCCGAGGGTGATCCGCCAGGTGGGCAGGAGCCGGCGCCAACGGGGGAGGGCGCGGCGGGCCGCGCGGCGGGCGGCTCGTTTGGCCTGGCGCCGGGTGCTCAAGGTCATGCGGCGATTATGTGCTATTTGACGTGCGATCAGTGGTGGGGCGGCTGCGGCGTGCGCGGGAAAAACGGGTGCGGTGGCTGATCGCCGGCGGTACGGTGAAAGGTGAGAACCGCATAGCGCACCTGTTTCCGACAGCTCCGTCCGCTCGGCCCGGTACCCCCGGGGTGGGCCGGTCGGGGCCGCTGGGGTGTGCGCGGACGTCGGCCGGCACACCCGTCTGCCCGTATTTGTCGACAAGGAGACAATATGCTGAACGTCGCATCCACCGGCCCGCGGACCGGGCGCCCGCCCGATCCCGCCGGACCGCTCCCCGTGCTCGGGCTCTACGCCGCCGTCGCCCGCGGCGCCTTCCGCCGCTACTCCGGCTACCGGGCCGCCACGCTGGCCGGCACCTTCACCAACACCGTCTTCGGCATCATCCTCGCCTCCTCCTTCCTCGCCCTCTGGCGGGCCCGCCCCGGCCTCGGCGGCTACGACGAGAGCCAGGCCGTCACCTACATCTGGGTCAGCCAGGCCCTGCTGGTCACCGTCGCGGTGTGGGGCGGCGGGTTCCAGGACGACGTCCAGGACCGCTTCCGCAGCGGCGACATCGCCGTCGACCTCTACCGCCCGGTCGACTTCCAGGGCTGGTGGCTGGCCACCGACCTCGGCCGGGCCGCCTTCCAGCTGCTGGTGCGCGGCACCGTGCCGCTGCTGGTCGGCGCACTGGTGTTCCGCACCCGGATGCCCGAACGGCCCGTCACCTGGGCGGCCTTCCTGCTCTCGGTGCTGCTCGCGGTGGTGGTCAGCTTCGGGCTGCGCTTCCTGGTCTCCGTCACCGGCTTCTGGCTGCACGACTCGGAGGGCGTGCGCTCGGTGATGCTCGTGGTCTCGATGTTCTTCTCCGGGATGCTGCTGCCGATCGCACTGTTCCCCGGCCTGCTCGGCGACCTCGCCCCGGTGCTGCCCTGGGCGGCGCTGGTGCAGGTGCCGACCGACGTCTTCCTGGAGCGCGCCACCGGCGCCGGCCTGCTCGGGCCGCTCGGCTTCCAGCTCGGCTGGGCCGCCGCCCTGCTCGCCGCCGGCCGCGGCGCCCAGTGGCTGGCGACCCGCAAGGTGGTGGTCCAGGGTGGCTGAGCCCCTCGTCGCCCCGGCCGGGCCCGCCGCGCCGCCCGCCGCGCCGCCGTCCGAGCCGCTCACCGTGGCCGCCGAGCCGCTCACCGCCCGGGCCGCCTGGGCCGTCCGCTCCTGGTGGTTCTGCGCCCGGATGTGGATGCGCTCGATGATGGCCTACCGGGCCTCCTTCGCCCTGAACCTGCTGGCCAGCCTGGCGACGCACTCGCTGGACTTCGTCGTGCTGGTGCTGATGTTCCGGCACACCGACCAGCTCGGCGGGTGGCGCCTGCCGGAGATCGCCTTCCTCTACGGCACCGCGACCTTCGCCCTCGGCACCGCCAACCTGCTGGTCGGCTCGGTCGACGGACTCGGCGTGCGGATCGTCAACGGGACGCTGGACACCATGCTGGTGCGGCCCGCCCCGGCGCTCGCCCAGCTGTGCGCGGAACGCTTCTCGCTGCGCCGCCTCGGCCGCCCGGTGCAGGCCCTGGCCGTGCTGGTCTGGTCGCTGGCCGCCCTGGACGTGCACTGGACCTGGGACCGCGTCCTGCTGGTGCCCGTCCTGCTGGTCTGCGGCAGCGTCATCTTCGGGGCCGTCTACGTCGGCGGCGCGACCGTCCAGTTCTGGTGGGGCGAGTCCAAGGAGATCCAGAACTCCTTCACCTACGGCGGTGCGACCCTGCTGCACTACCCGCCGACCATCTTCGCCAAGGAGCTGGTGGCCGGGGCGGTCTTCGGCGTCCCGCTGGCCTTCGTCAACTGGCTGCCCGCCCTGCACGTCCTCGGCCGGCCCGACCCGCTCGGCCTGCCCACCGCCTTCCAGTTCGCCTCCCCGGTGGCCGCCGCGCTGTGCGTCGCCGCCGCCGGGCTCGCCTGGCGGGCCGGACTGCGCGCCTACCGCGGCGCCGGCAGCTGACCCCTCCGACCACGCAAGGAGCACCCATGGCACTGATCGAACTCGAGGACGTCCGCCGCAGCTTCACCGTGCGGGCCCGCACCGGCCGGTTCAGCCGGGTCAAGCGCGAGGTGCGCGCGGTGGACGGGCTGAGCTTCACCGTCGAGGCCGGCGAGTGCGTCGGCTACATCGGGCCCAACGGGGCCGGCAAGTCGACCACCATCAAGATGCTCACCGGCATCCTCGTCCCCAGCGGCGGGCGGCTGCGCGTCGCCGGGGTCGACCCGGCCCGCCAGCGCGTCGCCCTGGCCCGCCGGATCGGCGTCGTCTTCGGCCAGCGCACCACCCTCTGGTGGGACCTGCCGCTGCGCGACTCCTTCGAACTCGCCCGCCGGATCTACCGCATCCCCGAGCACCGGTACCGCGAGAACCTCGGCCGCTGCGTCGAACTGCTCGACCTGGCCGCGCTGCTGGACACCCCCGTCCGCCAGCTCTCGCTCGGCCAGCGGATGCGCGGGGACCTCGCGGCGGCCCTGCTGCACGACCCGCAGGTGCTCTACCTGGACGAGCCGACCATCGGCCTGGACGTGGTCAGCAAGGCCCGGGTGCGCGGGTTCCTGCGCGAGGTGAACCGGGAGCACGGCACCACCGTGCTGCTCACCACCCACGACCTCACCGACATCGAGCAGCTCTGCGACCGGGTGATGGTGATCGACCACGGCCGGGTCGTCCACGACGGCGGTCTGGACGGCCTGCACGCCGCCGGGCGCAGCGAGCGCACCCTGGTGGTCGACCTGGCCGAGGCGCGGCCGGCGATCGAGGTGCCCGGTGCCCGCGTCGTCAAGGTCGAGGGCCCGCGCCAGTGGCTGGCCTTCCCGGCGCGGCAGAGCGCCGCGCTGATCGTCGCGGCGGTGGCCGAGCGCTACCCGCTGGTGGACCTGTCGGTGCGGGAGCCGGCGATCGAGGACGTGATCGCCCGGATGTACGCCGGGACGGCGGTGGGCTGAGCGCCGGGACGGGCGACGGGCTGAGCGGCGGGGGCCGGGCGGGTGGGCTGCCTCGGCTGGTGGGCTGCCCGGCGGGTGGTGCGCACGCCCGGCACGCGGGTTCCGGCGCGCGCCCGGCGCGTGATTGCGGGGCGCGCCCTCACCCGCGCCGGGCAGCGGGCAGACTGGCGGGGTGAGCGACGAAGCCTTCAGCGGGACGGGCCCCGGGGTCCGGTTCACCGCCGCCGACGAGCAGAAGAGACAGGGCGTCCGCCGGATGAAGACCATCGCGACCGGCCTGCTGGCCTTCGCGACCCTGGTCTTCGCCCTGGCCACCTGGGCCAAGGCGGCCGGGGCCGGGGCCTGGGCCGGGTACGTGGCGGCCGCCGCCGAGGCCGGCATGGTCGGTGCGCTGGCCGACTGGTTCGCGGTGACCGCGCTGTTCCGCCGCCCCTTCGGCCTGCCGATCCCGCACACCGCGATCATCCCCACCAAGAAGGACGCCTTCGGCCGCTCGCTCGGCGACTTCGTCGGGGAGAACTTCCTCTCCGGCCGGGTGGTGCGCGAGCGGCTGGCCGCGCTCGGCATCGCCCGCCGGCTGGGCGAGTGGCTGGCCGCGCCGGGCAGTGCCGAGCGGGTCACCAAGGAGGCCTCGGCGGCGCTGCGCGGCGTCCTCGCGGTGCTCCGGGACGACGACGTGCAGGCGGTCGTCGCCGAGGCGGTGACCAGGCGGGCCGCGGCGACCTCGGTGGCCGAGCCGATGGGCCGGATGCTGGGCAAGGTGGTCGCCGACGGAGGCCACCACGGCGTGGTGGACCTGGTGGCCGTCCGCGCGCACGACTGGCTGGCCGCCAACCACGAGGACGTGGTCCGCAAGGTGACCCAGAAGACCCCGGGCTGGACCCCGAAGTTCCTCGACCAGCAGGTCGGCGAGCGGGTCTACAAGGAACTGCTGCGGTTCGTCACCGACATCCGGGACGACCCGGACCACCCGGCCCGCGGCGCGATCGACAACTTCCTGGCCGACTTCGCGACCGAGCTGCAGACCGACCCGGAG
Organism: Kitasatospora sp. NPDC101176; assembly: GCF_044768035.1. Classification (NCBI taxonomy): domain Bacteria; kingdom Bacillati; phylum Actinomycetota; class Actinomycetes; order Kitasatosporales; family Streptomycetaceae; genus Kitasatospora; species Kitasatospora sp. NPDC101176. The sequence continues at coordinate 115,800 of NZ_JBIWPA010000011.1, read as the reverse complement.
ACCATCGCCCGGGTCGAGCGGGCCAAGGCGGAACTGCTCGTCCGGCCCGAGGTGCAGGACCTGATCGCCTCCACCTGGGCGGCCGTGCGCACCCTGGTGCTGACGGCGGCCGAGGACGAGGACAGCGAACTGCGCCGGCGCATCCGCGACGGCGTGCGCCGCTTCGGCGAGCGCCTCGCGACCGACGCCAAACTGCAGGCCAAGGCCGACGGCTGGCTGCAGGACGCCGCCCAGTACCTGGTGGACACCTACCGCACCGAGATCACCTCGCTGATCTCGGAGACGGTGGCGGGCTGGGACGCCGACGACGCCTCCCGGAAGATCGAGGCCAACGTCGGCCGGGACCTGCAGTTCATCCGGATCAACGGCACCGTGGTCGGCGCCCTGGCCGGCCTGCTCATCCACACCGTCGCGGTGGCCCTGGGCGGCTGACCCGCGGCTTCGGCCTATCCTTGCCAACACCTGCCGATACGCGCGTAGAAGGAAGAGGGAACCACCGTGGTCCAGCCGGACGGAAGTCGGATCGGAAACCCCGCTGGCAAGGGCGGCATCGAGGCGTTCATCGCCGGGATGCCCAAGGCGGAGCTGCACGTCCACCACGTGGGCTCGGCCTCGCCGCGGGTCGTCGCGGAGCTGGCCGCCCGCCACCGCGGCCAGTCGAAGGTGCCGACGGACCCGGCGGCCCTCGCTGAGTACTTCAGCTTCACCGACTTCGCGCACTTCATCGAGGTCTACCTGAGCGTCGTGGACCTGGTCCGCGACGCCGAGGACGTCCGCGCGCTCACCTACGGCGTGGCCGAGGACATGGCGCGCCAGAACATCCGGTACGCCGAGCTGACCATCACCCCGTTCTCCTCGGTCCGGCGGGGCATCCCCGACGTCGCCTTCATGGAGGCGATCGAGGACGCCCGCCTGCGCGCCGAGAAGGAACTCGGGGTCGTCCTGCGCTGGTGCTTCGACATCCCCGGCGAGGCCGGCCTGGAGGCCGCCGAGGAGACCGCCCGGCTCGCCGTCGACCTGGCCCCGGAGGGCCTGGTCAGCTTCGGCCTCGGCGGTCCGGAGATCGGCGTGCCGCGTCCGCAGTTCAAGCCGTACTTCGACCGGGCGCGGGCGGCCGGCCTGCGCAGCGTGCCGCACGCGGGCGAGACCACCGGGCCGGAGACGGTCTGGGACGCCATCCGGGTGCTCGGCGCCGAGCGCATCGGGCACGGCACCCAGGCGGTGAAGGACCCGGCGCTGCTGGACCACCTCGGCGAGCACCGGATCCCGCTGGAGGTCTGCCCGACCTCCAACATCGCCACCCGCGCGGTGGAGCGGATCGAGGACCACCCGATCAAGCGGATGGTGGAGGCCGGCCTGCTGGTCACCGTCAACAGCGACGACCCGCCGATGTTCGGCACCGACCTCAACGCCGAGTACGCCGTCGCGGCCCGGCTGCTGGACCTGGACGAGTCCGGGGTGGCGGCGCTGGCGCGCAACGCGGTCGAGGCGTCCTTCCTGGACGTGGCCGGCAAGGCCCGCCTGGTCGGCGAGATCGACGCGTACCTGGCGGGCTGGCGGGCCTGACCGCCCGCCGTTCGCCCTGGTGGACCGCCCCGTCGGCTTCGGCCGGCGGGGCGGTTCCCGTTGTGGCGCCGGCTCGGTCGCGACGTGGTGCCGGGCCCGCGCGTGACGTGGTGCCGGACCCCTCCACCGGGTGGTGCCACGGTGGTGCCATTCATGTCTCGACATGGCGCCACCGCTGTGCCATGCTTCTGGCATGGACCTCACGCCGTACGTAGAGAACCTCCGGAACGAACTCGCCGCGGCGGCCGACGCCGGCGGGGACGAAGCCCGCGCGCTGGCCGAGCGGCTGACGCTCCCGCTGGAGTCCGCCGTGCGGCTCACCCTGCTCAACGCGCTCTCCGCCGCCATGGGCGAGGTCACCCGCGACCTCGCGCCGGGCTCGGTGGACGTCCGGCTGCGCGGGCTGGATCCGGAGTTCGTGGTCACGGTGCCGCCCGGCACCGGCGGCTTCCACGGCGATGTGCCATCCGTGGTGCCGTCGGTGGCGCCGGTGGTGCCACCGGTCTCCTCCCCGGTGCCGGAGGGCGACGAGAGCGGTACCGCCCGGATCAACCTGCGACTGCCCGCGAACCTCAAGGCCCGGGCGGAGGACGCGGCCGGGCGGGAGGGCCTGTCCCTCAACGCCTGGCTGGTCCGGGCCGTCGCCGGCGCGCTGGAGGGCGGCCAGCCGGGCGTCCGCCCGGCCGCCGACCTCGGCACCCGCGCCCCGCGCGGCGGGGGCGGCCAGGGATTCACCGGCTGGGTCCACTGACGCCTCCGCACGCCTCCCCACGCCTTCGCGCCACCGAGCACCCTGCACCTTCCACGTCACCCCCGCTCCGACCAGCGGGAACACCACCACGAGTCAAGAGGACGGGACAGCCATGCCTACGTACGAGACCGACGGACCGATCTCCGCAGCCCTCGAGTTCGAGATCGGCTCGGTGTGGGTCCGCGCGAGCAAGCGCACCGACACCGTGGTCGAGGTCCGGCCCGCCAACGCGGCCAGGGAGGCGGACGTCAGGGCCGCCGAGCTCACCCAGGTCGACTTCTCCGGCGGCCGGCTCACCCTCAAGGGCCCCAAGCAGCGCACCGTGTTCTCCAACAGGAAGGGCTCGATCGAGGTCCTCGTCGAGCTGCCGGCCGGCTCCGAGGTGCACGCCGACTCCCCGATGGCCGACTTCGTCGCCGAGGGCCCGCTCGGGGACTGCCGGGTGAAGACCTCCATGGGCCGGATCCAGCTGGACCGGGCCGAGGCCGTGCGGCTCAAGACCGACATGGGTGACGTCCGGGTCGGCACCGTCACCGGGGACGCCGAGGTGTCCGGCGGCGGCCGGATCGAGGTCGGCTCCGTCGGGGGCCGGCTGACGGTCAAGAACAGCAACGGCGACACCGAGATCGACGAGGTGCGGGGCGAGCTGGTGGCCAACGCCTCCAACGGCCGGATCCACGTCGGCCTCGCCGGTTCGGGCGTGGACGCCAAGTCGGCGAACGGCCACATCCGGCTCGGCCGGGTGGTCCGCGGCAAGGTCACCCTGCAGACCAGCGTCGGGGACGTGGAGATCGGCATCGCGGAGGGCACCGCGGCCTGGCTCGACGTGCACAGCAAGTTCGGCGGCGTCCGCAACTCCCTCGGCGAGGCGGAGGGCCCGGGCGACGCCCGGGAGACGGTCGAGGTCCGCGCGCAGACCCAGGTCGGCACCGTCGTCGTCCGGAGGGCCTGATGGCGGCCGTCTCCGCGCGCGGGCTGACCAAGTCCTACGGCGACAAGGCGGTGCTGAACGGGGTCGACCTGGAGATCCCCGCGGGCAGCGTGTTCGCCCTGCTCGGGCCGAACGGCGCGGGCAAGACCACCACCGTGCAGATCCTGTCCACGCTGCTCCCGGCGGACGGCGGAACGGCCCGGGTGGCCGGGTACGACGTGGCCGCGCAGGCCGACGGGGTGCGACGGTCGATCGGCGTCACCGGCCAGTTCTCGGCGGTGGACAACCTGCTCACCGCCGAGGAGAACCTGCTGCTCATGGCGGACCTCCACCACCTCCGCCGTCGGGAGGGGCGGAGGCGGGCCGAGGGCCTGCTGCGGCGGTTCGACCTGACGGAGGCCGCCCGCAAGTCGGTGTCCACCTTCTCCGGCGGCATGCGGCGCAAGCTCGACCTGGCGATGACCCTGGTCGGGGACCCACAGGTGATCTTCCTCGACGAGCCGACCACCGGGCTGGACCCGCGCAGCCGGCGCACCATGTGGGAGATCATCCGGGGGCTGGTCGGCGAGCAGGGGGTGACGGTCCTGCTCACCACCCAGTACCTGGAGGAGGCCGACCAACTCGCCGACCGGATAGCCGTCCTGGACGGCGGCCGGATCGTCGCCGAGGGCACGGCCGAGGAGCTCAAGCGGATCGTCCCCGGTGGCCGGATCCGGCTCCAGTTCGCTGACCCGGGCCACCTGGACGCGGCCGCCCGGCTGTTCGAGTACGCCACGGCCGACGCCGAGGCACTGCGGCTGGAGATCCCGGGGGACAACTCGGTGCTCACCGTGAAGGCCGTGCTGGACGCGCTCGACAACGCGTCGGTGCGGGCCGAGTCACTGGTCGTGGAGACGGCCGATCTGGACGACGTGTTCCTCACGCTCACGGGGGAGGGCGCGCGATGAGCGCGATGACGAGCTACGCGGTCAGCGACTCGCTGACCATGCTGCGGCGCAACCTCAAGCGCGCGCAGCGGTACCCGGCGATGACCTTCTCGGTCGTGGTGATGCCGGTGATGATGCTGGCGCTCTTCAACTACGCCTTCGGCGGGGCGCTGGGGCTGGGGATCGGCGGCGGAAGCTACATCGACTACGTGACGCCGGGGATCGTGCTGATGACGGCGACGGCGGGCTCGGTCGCCACGGCGGTCGGCGTCTGCGTCGACATGACGGAGGGCATCGTCAACCGCTTCCGCACGATGGCGATATCGCGGTCGGCGTTCCTGGCGGGGCACGTGATCGGCAGCGTCATCCAGACGGTGATCGCGCTGGTGCTGGTGACGGGTGCGGCCTTCGCCATGGGGTTCCGGTCGAGCGCCGGGCCGGTGGAGTGGCTGGCCGCGGCAGGGCTGCTGCTGTTCGTGACGCTGGCGCTGACCTGGATATCGGCGGGGATCGGGCTGGTGTCGAAGACCCCGGAGAGCGCCAGCAACACGCCGCTGCCGCTGACCTTCCTGCCCTTCATCGGCAGCGCCATCGTCCCGCCGGACTCGATGCCGACGGTGCTCCGCTGGTTCGCCGAGTACCAGCCCTTCACCCCGATCATCGAGACCCTGCGCGGTCTGCTGATGGGCACCGGGATCGGCTCCAGCGGCTGGATCGCTCTGGCCTGGTGCACCGGACTGACGCTGCTCGGCTACCTCTGGTCGCGGAGCGTCTTCCACCGGCGGTGACGGGGGTACGGCCGGTGGCCGCGGCCCGGGTGACGGCGAGACCGTCACCCGGGCCGTCGGCGGATCCGGTCGGTCGGGTCATCGGCGGTTCCGGCCGGTCGACGCACCGGGGGCTCCGGTCGGCGGCCGGCCCGGGTGGTCACCGGTAGCTGACGAACCACGTCCTGGCGGCCGCGGCGGCGTGTTCCTCGGGGGTGGCGGTCCCGTCACGGTCGTCGCGCTGGAACGGCCGGCCCGGCACGGGCCGCAGCCGGAAGACGAAGACCCGGCGGGTCCGGTTGCCGGGGCCGAGCGCCGGGGCGCGGCGTTCCAGGTGGGGTTCGGTCGGGTCGACGAGGAACTCGCCCAGGTATCGCTGGCGGACGGGGTCGACCGGGCTTCCGGACGGGCCGTCGGCGGCGAACAGGTGAAGGGCCCGCCCGTGCTCCCGGTGGTCGAGGAGGGCCCTGTTCCCGAGGGTCAGCCGGTGGCCGCCGAGGGCGCCGACGCTCGTGAGGTGGAACACCGGGCCCCGGTCGTCCTCCTCGGCCCACCCGTCGAAGAGGTGGAAGCCCCGGAGCCGCCGGGCGCCCGGATCCGCGAAGAGGAAGATCGACGGAAGCCCGCGGGCGATGCAGATCCGCGTCTCGCTCGCGCCGCGGCCGGCGTTCCGCACCGCGGCGGCTGTGGTGAAGGCGCCGGGGGAGAGCGGGAGTTGTTCGGGCAGCACCCGGCCGATGCTAGTCGTCGGGGCCGTCGTCCTCGGCGGTGCCGCGGTAGGGGCCGAGCCGGAGGCGCCAGGGGTCGGTGGGCTTGTCGGTGTGGAGCTTGAGCAGGCCGGGGCGGGGGATGACGAGGGTGCGCATGCCCTCGCCCTGGAGGTAGACCATGCTGGAGAACCACCGGGGGAGGCCCTCGGGGGCGGCGCACCTGCACGTGTCCCGGTTGACCTTGTCCCAGCGCCAGCAGTGGCAGATGAACTCGGCGCCCCAGGAGGAGGAGTCGACGTGCAGCAGGAGTTCGGAGGGCGCGTCGGGGCGGAGGGCGACGACGATCTCGCCGGTCCCCTCGCGGGTGCCGGTCAGTTCGTCGGTCTCGGAGGGGCCGTAGAGGCGGACGGACCACTCGGAGCGGCCCTGCGCATCGACCTTCAGGTGGGTGACGTCCCGGGACAGGACGGTGCGGGTGCGCTCGGTTCCGTCGGAGGCGCTGACGTAGAGCAGGGTCCGATGGGTGTCGACCCGGGTCGGGGTCCGGGTCATCGGGACGATCCGGACGTGCTTGGAGGACTTGGCGGTCACCTCGACCATGGCGACGGCGCCGGGCTCGGGGAGCTCGATCGGGAACTCGTGATCGGTGTCCTCGTCCCAGACGCCCGTGTGGTGGAACGGGTTGTCGTCGGTTCGCCGGGGCACGGTGCCGGGCGTGTCCCGGGGCCCGGCGGGGCCGAGCCGGGGCAGCCCGTCGTCGACGGGTCGAGCGGGGAGGGGAGTGGTGGGCGCGGGCTCGGGTTTGGGCGTCCTGCGGGCCCGCGGCGGCCTGGGCTGCTGGTCGGAGGTGGGGGCCGCCGCCTTGGGGCGGGCCGGAGCGGGGAGCGCCTTCGCCGCCTCGACGGCCTTCCGCGCGGATTCGGCCGCGGCGAGGGCGGCCCGGGCTGATCGGAGGGCATCGACGGCCTGGCGGCGCAGGGCGGCAGTGGCGATGAGCGCGCCGATGGCGAGTCCGAGGACGAAGAAGGAGAGGGCGAGCAGCACAGTTCCCCCCGAGGCACGGTGTAGCGGACGAGCGTACGCGCCGGGGCGGTCGATGACGAGGGCGCGGACGCGGCGCTGCCCGGGTCCTCGGGGAGCGAAGGACCCGGG
>NZ_JBIWPA010000011.1:0-108899 GCF_044768035.1 Kitasatospora sp. NPDC101176 | reverse complement strand
GGCGGCGTGGAGAGTTCAGAGTTCGTACTCGCCGTTGCGGATGGCGGAGACGAGGTCACGCCACTCGCCGGGGGTGAGGTGGGCGACGGCGTCGGGCACGAGGGAGCTGCGGACGTAGACGGCCTCCGAGGTGATGGCCACCTCAGGGCAGCTCGCACCCTCGCCGCATGCCTCGGGGCGCTTCCAGCGAAGTATCTCCATGGCCCTAGATCTCTTTCTTGATGGCCCTGATGGCGTCGCGAGACTGGCTCTCGGTGAGCGATCCCTCGGTCATCCTGTCGATGATGTGGCGGTAGTTCTAGGACCCGGGCGGCGTGGAGAGTTCAGAGTTCGTACTCGCCGTTGCGGATGGCGGAGACGAGGTCACGCCACTCGCCGGGGGTGAGGTGGGCGACGGCGTCGGGCCGGAGGCTGCTGCGGACGTAGACGGCGTCGGGGGCGATGGCTACCTCCGGGCAGTTGCCCGCGTTGGAGCATGCACTCGGCCGGATCCAGGAGCGGTTCTTCATCGGCTATATCTCCTTCTTGATCTTCGCGATCAGATCGCGGGAGTCCTCAACCGAGAGAGACCTGGCAGTCATCTGTGCAACGACCGCGCGGTACTCCTCCAGATGCCCGGCCAGGTGGAGGAAGACGGGCCCCTCCATGGAGTCGTAACTGACGGTGTCGAGCCTGGGCACGGGCCCGTTCGCGTAGTAGATCGCCTGGCCGGGCCCCTTGAAGCCTCCAGCTGCGAAGCTGATCACTCGAAGCGTGACATGTGGCAGCTGGGACAACTCGACCATCCAGTCCAGTTGTTCCCGCGCGACGTCACGGCCGCCGAACTGCATGCGGAGAGCTGCCTCGTGGACGATCGCCGTGTAGGAGTGCGTGCCTTTCGCCATCAACATCTCGGATCGCCGCATCCGTTGCTCGACACGCGTCTCCACGATGCGCGGAGTCAGCGGGACCTGGCTGTCCTGGAAGATCGCGCGACTGTAGCGCTCCGACTGCATGGGGCCCGGCGGATGGCAGATCTGGTACGAGTACATGCCCTTCGCGTGGTGCTCGAACTCGCAGATGTCGAGGAAGCCCTGCGGAACGAAGCCCCGGTACTCGTCCCACCAACCCCTGCGCCTGTCCTCGGCCATGGCTGCGAGAGCCTCGACGTACGCGGCATCGGTCTCGCCGAAGGCTTCGGCGAGGGTGCGGACCCGCTCCGCCGTGATCGGGTAGTGCCCCTTCTCAACCTGAGTGATCTTCGTCCGATCGAGTCCGAAGACGGCTGCGGCCTGGGCAGTCGTTTGACGGGCGTCGTCGCGCATCTTCCGCAGCTCGATGCCCAACCGTTCCTGCCGGGCCGTCGGGGTGGTACGTGGTGGCATGGCCCAAGCATCTACGTCTGCCCGTGATTGGTCCAGCGGCCACAGGTGGACCATGTTTCCTGATCTGGTGGCACATGTGAGTCGCAATGCCCTACAGTCTGTGATGCACCGATTACCGAACGGATCGTCAGTAGCGCCGCTCGGGCACCGCAGAACACCCATGCCCAGTGGACTCGTTCACGGCGACGCATCCGCCGGTCTCACCCTTCCCCCTTCGGGAGACCCCTGTGCGCAACCTCAACTCCCCCTCCCTCACGCTCTCCCGCGAAGCCCTCCGCGACGCGATGACCCGCGCCGGCTGGGCGCCCCCGATCATCGCCGATGCCGAGCTCGCCCTCGTCGAACTCATCGTCAACGCCTGGCGCCACGGCGGGACCGCCGCCCCCGTCGTCCTCATCCTCTTCCTCGACAACACCCTGCGGGTCACCGTCGCGGACCGCTCCTCCGCCCTCCCCGAACAGCGAACGGCCTCCGCGCTCGCCGAATCCGGCCGGGGCCTCCAGCTCGTCGACGGTCTCACGCACCGCTGGGGCGTCGACCCGCAGACGCTCGGCAAGGCCGTCTGGTTCGAGCTGGACGGTGCCGCGTGAGCGCCCACCACCCGATCCACCCGGCCGATCCGGCGCTCCTCCACCTCACCGTCCGCGAGCTCACCGAACTCGTCGTCGAACTCCGGACCGAGGGGCGCGAGTTCGGTCTCCTCTGGCCGTCCGCCAGGGCCGGTGACGCCGATCTCCGCGGCCGCCGCCTGGTCTCCGTCGGCAGCATCCCGGCCAGCACCCTGATCAACCTCCTCGCACTCCTCCGCGAGTACAAGCGAAGCCGGGACGCGCCCCACTGATGCTCGGACTCCTGACGTTCGACCTCGTGGCCTTCAACCTCCTCGCCGCCCTTCTCGGTGCTCTCTGCGAGGCCCGGGCCGGTCGCCTCGACCGCTACCGGAAGTCCTCCGCGTGGTCACGGACCCAGGAGCGGAAGGTTCGTGAGGGCCGGCCGAGCACCCGTTCCACGGTGTCGGTGACCCGTTCGGGTTGGTGCGTGAACGACTCCCAGGCGCGCAGGCTGGAGTCCACGAAGGCGGCGTCGCCCCAGGCCGCGGTCAACTGCTCGCGGGCGGCCGCGGGGGCGAGCTCCTCCCAGCGCAGCTCGATGCCGAGTTCCTCGCCGATGAGCCGTACCAGCTCGGCGTGGGCGATCGACTCGGGACCGGTGACCACGTGCCGGGCACCGTCGTGGCCGTCCTCGGTGAGGGCCCGCACGGCGACGTCCGCGATGTCGCGTTCGTGGACGAGTGATCGGCGGGCCCGGCCGTAGGGCCAGCGGACGACTCCCTGCCGGACCTGGTCGGCCCAGCCGAGGGTGTTGCCGGCGAAGTCGATCGCGCGCACGAAGGTCCAGCGGACGCCCGACTTCCTGATCAGCCGCTCGATCTCCTGGTGGAAGATCACGGCCGGTTCGTCGTCGGCGAGGTCGGCCACGTCCGCCGAGAGGTACACGACCCGCTCGGCGTGCGAGGCGATCAGTTCGACCACCCGCGGTTCCACCGGGAGCCCCGGCCACATCAGGTAGACCCGGTCCACCCCGCGCAGCGCCGCCGCCAGCGTCTCCGGCGCCGACAGGTCACCCCGGACGGCCTCGACCCCCTCGGGCAGCGGGACCCTCCCGGGATCCCGCACCAGCGCCCTCACCCCGTACCCGCCCTCCGCCAGGGCGGACACCACGTGCCGCCCCACACTGCCGGTGGCGCCGATCACCAGAATCACGGTCATGCCGCACCCAACGCCCCTGCCGTCCGAACCATGCCGCCCGGGTCGCCCGGGTCGCCCGAGCCGACCGCCCGTCACGCCATGTGCGGGAAGGGCTGGTCGAACCGCCGGTGGGCCCCGCACGAGAAGTCGGCCGGGCCGACTTCACGCGCGGAGTCCGGGCGTCGGCCCGGTCGCGGGGTCAGAGAACCTCGATCTCCTGCGGGGTCACGCTGCGGGTGCATCCGTCCACGTCGACGGTGTAGCCCTTCGGGGGTTCAAGGGCGGTGGTCCACCAGAGGCCGGTGATCCGTCCGATCCGTCCGACGGCTTCGACGGCTTCGACGGCTTCGGCGGGCCCGCCTGGCCGCTCGGGCTCGTCGCGGATCCGCACCCGGGTGCCTTCGGGCAGGTCGCTGCGGTGGCGGGGCGGCATGCCGGGGTGCAGCCGCCCCAGGGAGGAGAGGAACTCCGGCCGCAGGCGCCAGGGGCTCCCGTCCTCGGTCTCCACCGAGTAGACCGGGCCGGGTCGGCCGTCGTGGTCGTCCCGTTCGACGAGGCACTCGACGACGACCCCCCGGGTGCCCAGCAGGTCCGGACCGAGGAAGCCCAGCTCGGGGACCGGCGGCTCCGGGGTGGTCAGCTCCACCATCTCGCCGTGCGCCAGCGTCGCCTCGGCGGGCCAGGGGGTCTCGTCCAGCGGCCACCGGTGCCCGGCCGTCATGTGTGCGCTCCTGTCCCCGGCCTCCGTGGATCAGTCCACGGTATCTCGGCCCCGAGGCTGCCGGCCGGGGCGGCCCTGGCAGGCCGGGCCCGCCCCGGCCTGCGGGGGTGGTCAACCCGCCACGCGCACCACGTACTTGCCCAGGGCGCGGCCCTGTTCCATGGCGTCGTGGGCGGCCGCGACGGAGTCCAGGCCGGGGAGTTCGGTGACGGGCAGGGCGAGGCCTCCGCCGGACATCAGGCCGAGCACCTTGCCGATCGCCCGGCCGAGCCGCTCGGGGGCGGTGGCGGCCAGTCCGCGGTGGCTGAAGCCGGTGACGGTGAGGTTGCCGGCCATCAGGCGGGCGAGCGGCGGCAGGTCGGCGACGGCGCCGCCGCCCGCGTTGCCGAACAGGACGATCCGGCCGCCGGGCGCGGCCACGTCGAGGTCGAGCTCCAGGGCGTCGGTGCCGAGCGGGTCGAGGACGAGGTCGACACCCCGGCCGCCGGCGGCGGCCCGGACGGCCTCGGCCAGGCCCTCGCCGCGGGCGAAGGCGGCGTCGTACCCGGCGGCGACGGCAGCCTCCGCCTTCTCCGGGCGCCCCACCGTGCCGATCAGCCGGCCGCCGCCGAGCAGCGGGACGAGCCGGGCGATCGCACTGCCGATGCCGCCGCCGGCGGAGTGCACCAGGACGGTGTCCCCGGCGGTGAACCGGCCCGCGTCGTCCAGCAGCAGCATCGCGGTGGCCAGGCCGAGCGGGACGGCGGCGGCCTCGGCGAGGGCGACCCCGTCCGGCACGGGTGCGGTGAGCGCCGCCTCGGCGAGGACCACCTCGGCCAGCCCGGCACCGACCGGTGCGGCGGCCACCCGGTCGCCCACGGCCAGACCGGTGACGCCCTCGCCGACCGCCCGGACGGTGCCCGACACCTCCTTGCCCGGCCGGTACGGCCAGTCGGCGGCGTAGGCGCTGTCGCCGCGCCGGGTCATCACGTCCACGAAGTTCAGGCCGGCGTAGGCCACGTCGACGGAGACCTGCCCGGGGCCGGGGAGCGGTGCCCCGACCTCCCGGATCTCCGTGTGCTCGGCTCCGCCGGGTGCGGTCATCACCAGTGCGCGCATGTCGGTCCCCCTCGACTACGATGTTCGACGAACGACGAAATTGTCGTGGGTCAGTGGTACCACGCCGTTTCGAGACCTGTCGAACATCGCAGATCAGAGAGGCTGGACCGTGCCCCGAAGCACCCGGCGCCGACCGGCGCTCGCCCACCCCGAAACCCAGGAGATCGACCTCCTCGACGTCCTGCACGCGCTCGCCGACCCGACCCGGATGACCATCGTGCGGGTCCTGCGCACCGAGCCCGAACGGGCCTGCGGCACCTTCCCGGTGGACGTCGCGCCCTCCACCCTCAGCCACCACTTCAAGGTGCTGCGCGAGTCCGGCGTGATCCGCCAGCGCGAGGAGGCCAACCGCCGGTTCTCCGCCCTTCGCGCCACCGACCTCGAACAGCGCTTCCCCGGACTCCTCGACACCGTCCTCGCCGCGTACGCGCGCACCGCCGCCGAGGCGTAGCCGGGGCTCGGTTCACCGCCTGGTCGGTGTCGGTGTCGGCGGAGGCGTCCGCGTCGGGGTCGTCGGCGCTGGTTCGGGCGTCGGGGCCGAGGGCGGGAACGTCCACCACGCCGCGAACGGCGTCCACAGGCAGACCAGCCCCGTACCCGCCGCGCCAGCCCGCGACCAGTGCCAGGCGCCACAGGCCCGACGGCAGTGCGGTCACCGCGGCGGCGTGCGCGGCGCCGCCGACTCCCCCGGGCGGGGGAGCGGCGCGTGCTCCGGAGTGCGGAGCGGCGGCCCGGTGGCCATGCGTCCGGTGGCCGGCAACCCGACCGTCGGTCCGGCGTCCGGTGGCCGGCAACCCGACCTTTGGTCCGGCGTCCGTCGGCCCGTCCGCCCGTCAGCCCGTCCGTCGGCCCGTCAGCGCAGGCGTGAGGAGGACAGGATCGACGCGAGGTGAGCCACCACCATGCCCCAGGTGATCACCGCGATGCCCGCGACCGTCGCCCGCGTCGCGTCCAGGTTGCCGAGCGCCGCGTCCACCACGGCCGCCGCCAGCAGGACCAGCGAGGCCTCGATGCCGTTCGTCACCCGGTGGATCTTGAACACGGAGGCGAGCCGGCGCGCGGTCGCGATGCCCTGCGACCGGGGCTGCGTGGACTCCTCGTCCGCCGGGGCCTGCCCGCTGCGGGCACGGGCCACGTCCACCAGGTCCGTCGAGGCCTTGAGGAGCACCACGCCCAGCGCCGCCGCCAGACCCACCGAGATCCACAGCTCCGAACCGCCGCGGGCCGCCCGGACCCCGGCGCCGATCATCAGCGCGGCGTCGGCCAGGTAGGCGCCCAGCCGGTCCACGTACACCCCGGCCATGCTGAACTGGCGCTTCCAGCGCGCCACCTCGCCGTCGACGCAGTCGAAGAGCAGGAACAGCTGGAACAGCACCGCGGCCAGCACGGCACCGGTCAGGCCCGGGATCAGCAGGGCCGCCCCGCCGCCGACCCCGCAGACCACCATCACCCAGGTCAGGGTGTTCGGCGACACCGAGGTCCGCACCAGTTGCCGGGTCGTCCGCAGCGAGAGGCGCCGCATGTACATCCGCCCCGCCCAGTGCTCACCGTTGCGGCTCTGCAGCTTGGCCTGCGGCTGGCACACCTCGCGCAGATCCGCGAGTGCCGGAGCAGCCACCATGACGACATCCCTCCACCTGTCCCGGAACGATCACCACAGGATCGATCACCACAGGCTAACGGCCCTCCGCGGACCGCTCCGACCGGCCCTTCCCCCGGCCGGCGCGGGCGAAAACCGGTGGGCCCGCGAACAGCCCGTGGATAGGCTGCGCGGGTTCGCCGGAACCGGAAGCGCCGGGCCCGATCACCCTCCCCCGCAAGCCGGTTGAGGCGGCCCGGAGCAGAACGAGGAGTGCTGATCATGGTGACCACGGGCGGCCTGCCGCAGAGCCCCGACCTGCCCCGACTGCTGGCCGACCACCTGCCCCAGGGCGCGGCGGAGACGGCCGACCACGAGCGGGTCCGCCGCCTCGTGGCGGCCGCCGGAGAGGGCGCCGGTGCCGCCGAGACCGGCGCGACCGGCACGACCGGCGCGGCGCCTGCCGCGGGCCTCTGGGACCGCAGCACCCCGCTCCACCTCACCGCCTCCGCGCTGATCGTCCACCCGCCCACCCGCCGCGTCCTGCTGCGCTGGCACGTCCGCCAGCAGGCCTGGCTGCAGATCGGCGGGCACGGCGACCCGGGGGAGACCGTCCCGCTGGACATCGCCCTGCGCGAGGGCCGCGAGGAGACCGGGCTCACCGACCTCGCGCCCTGGCCCGACGCCGCCCTCCTCCACCTCGTCGTCGTCCCCGTCGCGGCGTCCGCCACCGAACCGGCCCACCAGCACGCCGACCTGCGGTTCCTGCTCGCCACCGCCGAGCCGGACCGGGCCCGACCGGAGAACCCCGCCTCCCCGCTGGATTGGCTCACCCTCGCCGAGGCCCGGCAGCGGACCAGCGAGGAGAACCTGCGCGAGACCCTCGACCGGGCCGCCCGCCTGCTCGACGCGGCGCCCGCGCCCCGCGCCTGACCACCGCCCCGCGCCCGGCCGTCGGACCGCGCCCGGCCGTCGCCTCCGGCCCCCTCCCGCCCGTGTTCTCAGACCACGTCTTCAGACCCCGTTGGAGCAGACCCGATGCACACCGACCAGACCCTGATCTTCGACGCCGACGACACCCTCTGGGAGAACAACGTCCTCTTCGAGCGGGTCATCGACGGCTTCCTGGACTGGGTCGCCGCCCCGGCCGACCGGGACGGCGCCAGGGCCGTCCTCGACCGCATCGAGGCCGAGAACTCCGCGGCCCTCGGCTACGGCGCGACGGTGTTCCGGCAGAGCCTCGCCGACTGCGTGCGCGTCCTCAACGGCGACCGCGCCCTCACCGAGGCCGAGGACGCCCGGATCACCGAGCTCCTCACCCCGCTCACCGCCCGCGACGTCGAACTCATCGCCGGCGTCGCCACCACCGTCGCCGCCCTCGCCGACCGCCACCACCTGCTGCTGCTCACCAAGGGCGACCTCGACGAGCAGCAGCGGAAGGTGGCGGCCTCCACGATCGACCACCACTTCCGCGGCGTCCACATCGTGGCCGAGAAGTCCGTCGACACCTACCTGCAGCTCGTCGCCGACCTCGGCCTCGACCCCGACCGGACGTGGATGATCGGCAACTCGCCCAAGTCCGACATCGCCCCCGCCCGCGGGGCCGGGCTGCGGACCGTCTTCATCCCGCACGAGCACACCTGGGTGCTGGAGCACCAGGACCTCGGCCCGGACGAGGCCACCCTGCAGCTCAGGACCTTCCCCGAGCTGCTCGAGCACTTCTGACCGGCGGCGGCCGGCGGCGCCCGGGGCTACGGTGCCCGGCCGGGCACCCGGTGGCCGGCCGAACGGCTGGCCGACCGGGCGCCCCGCACCCCCGCGTCCCCCGGGCGTCAGAGCGCCAGCGCCGTCGCCGGCGCCGGCATACCGTCCCGGTGCAGCCAGGCCCGCTCCGCCGCCGACCAGACGCTCGTGGTCACCAGGTAGAGCGCGGCCGCCACCGGCACCAGCATCGCGAACAGCACCGAACCGAAGGACAGGTACGGCAGCAGGCCCGCCCCCGGCTGCGGGGTGGTCTGCGCCGCCGCCGCACGCCGCGCCCGGCGGAAGTTGACGTACCCGACGGCCGCCAGCCCGGCGTACAGCAGCCCGAACACCGCGAGCTGCCCGGCACCGTGCGCGCCCCCCACGTGCAGGCCGAGCGGCACGCCGAACAGGGTGTGGTCCAGCAGGCCGTTCGGGGTGGTGAAGAGCCGGTACATCACGGAGAAGAACGGGATCTGCACCAGCAGCGGCAGGCACCCGGCGAACGGCGAGGCCTGCTCCTCCCGGTACAGCTCGGCCAGCGCCTCCCGGAGCTTCTCCGGTCGGTCCTTGAACTTCTTGTTCAGCGCGGCGACCTTCGGCGCCAGCCGGGCACGGGACTTCTCCCCGCGCGCCGCGGCCCGCGCCAGCGGGTGCAGCGCCAGCCGGACGGCGACGGTGAACAGGACGATCGCCAGCGCGGTCGGCAGGACCTCGGCGAGTGCGGCGACGGCGGCGTGGGCGACGGCGACGGCCGGGTCGAGAACAGCGAGAACGGACATGGTGAAGCGAGCCCTCCGGGGTCTCAGAACATGAGTGATCGGCGGAGGACGGCCGCGTCGTACGGCGGAACGGAAGGACTACGCGGCCGCCGGGGCCGCACCCGGTGCCCTCGGGCGTCGCCTGCCCCGGGCATCCGGATCACGCTGCGGCAGGAAGGCCGTGCCGAACGCACGACGCCGCAACACCCCGCTGCGCACCGCGGCGGGCGCCCGCGCCCCGAGCAGCCGCGCCCCGGCCAGCGTCCCGGCGACCGCACCGGCCACCAGCACCACGGCCGCGACCGCCGCCACCGAGGCGAACGACCCGCCCTCGGTGACCAGCTCCCCGGTCAGCACCCGGAGCAGCCCGATCAACATCGCCACGATGCCCACGCGCCACTCCTCTCGATGCTCCGGACCCACCTGACGTACAGGAGCCCGATCCTACGGCCTGCACCCACCCGCCCGACAGCCGCTCGGGGAATCTCCCTCGCGGACACCCGCACCCGATCCGTGCCGTCCTGCCCGGGGAGGTGGGTCCGGGGTGTTCGGGGTGTAGCGAGTGGGGCTACGCGGGGCTACCTTGGGGAGCATGAAGACGATTACCCAGCGGGAGTTCCGGAACAACTCCGCCGCGGTGATGGACGCGGTGGAGGCGGGGGAGACCTTCCACATCACCAGGAACGGGGTCGAGGTCGCGGAGCTGCGGCCGGTGGCGGGGCGGCGGCGGCTCACGGCGGAGGAGCTGGTGGCGCGGCACGTGAAGCTGCCGCGGGTGGACTACCAGGAGATGCGCAAGGAGGCCGAGGAGTACTTCGGTCCGGAGGAGCTGGTGGGGGACGACGGCGACGACCCGTTCGAGCGGCCGCGTGGCTGAGCGCCGACGGGCGTCCCGGCGGCGGCCGGCCGGGGTGCTGGACACCTGCGTGTACATCGATCTGGCGCTGCTCTCCCCGGCGGACCTGCCGGCCGTGCCGGAGCTGACCGCGATCACCTTCGCCGAGCTGCAGCAGGGCGTGTCGATGGCGCGCGACCCGGTCAGCCGGGCGGCCCGGCTGGAGGTGCTGGGCGCGGCGATGGCCGACTTCGACCCGCTGCCGTTCGACGCGGCGGCCGCGGCCCGGTACGGGACGCTGGTGACCCTGACGATCGCCGCCGGGCGCCAGCCCCGGCCGCGACGGATCGATCTGATGATCGCCGCCGTCGCCTCCGCGCACGGCCTGCCGCTCTACACCCGCAACGTCGCCGACTTCCGGGGCCTGGGCTCGGCGGTCGAGGTCATCGGGGTGTGAGGGCCGCGACCCCGTCGCGTTCGACCCGGTCGGCCAGCGCCGCCGCGGCCAGCAGGGCCGGCCGCCGGCTCGGGGTGCGCCGCAGGACGAGGTTGCGCCCGCGGGTGCCGATGTCGGGGCCCGCGGCGGCGGCGACGGCCCAGCAGGGGCGGCCCGTCAGCCGCAGGAACGACCAGCGGACCGCGAAGTCCAAAAGGACGAGGAGGGCGAACGGGACGAGCAGGAGGAGTCCGTCCCCGCCGTCCGGCTGGACGTGCCGCAGCGGGTTGTAGTCGTTCAGCGGCCTGGTGGTGGCCCGGAAGCGGCCGAGCCACACCACCGCGATCCGCACCGGGACGCCGTCCGGCCCGGTCACGTCGAGGTGGCCGACCTGCCCGGCCCGTCTGCCCCGGGTCCAGGCCGCCCGTTCCGACTCCGCGGCGCGGGCGGCCTGGCGCTCGCGCTCCTGTGCCTGCCAGGCCTTCTGCTGCGCCTCGTGCCGGGCGTTCCAGGCGGCTTCCCGCTCCTGCTGCCCGGCCGACCAGGCCCGTTCGCGCTGCAGTCGTTCCTCGCCGCTGACCGGTCGCCCCCGCCGACTGTCCATCCGGCCACTCTAGGGTCCGCGGGGTGGGGGCGACAGTCTCGGGGACGTGCGGGGGCGACGGGCCCGGCGCGGGTTCAGTCCAGCCGGACGGTGGTGCCGGTGGCGGCGGAGGTGCGTGCGGCCTCCAGGACGGTCAGGGTGGCCACCGCGTCGTGCGGGTCGACCGGCGGCGGGGTGCCGGGGGAGGCCAGCGAGGCGGCGATGCCGGCGTAGTAGGCGGGGTAGTCGCCGGGGTCGGTGGGCAGGGTGATCAGGGACTCGTCGGTGCCGAGGGTGCCGTACTGCGCGGGCTGGTCGGCGCCCCAGGGCCGGCTGCCGTCCGGCCGGTGCCCCGCGCGCAGGTCGGCCTCCTGCGGGTCCATGCCGGGCTTTACGTACCCGGCGGTGTCGCCGAGGACGCGCAGCCGGGGGCCGATCAGCGGGGCGATGGCGCTGGTCCACAGGTGCGAGCGGGTGCCGGAGGCGTGGGTGAGGGCGAGGAAGGCGTCGTCGTCGACGACCGCGCCGTCCCGGCGGACGTCGATCTCCGCATACACGGTCTCGACCGGTCCGAACAGGGTGAGCGCCTGGTCGACGAGGTGGCTGCCGAGGTCGTACAGGGTGCCGCCGACCTCGGCCGGGTCGGCGAGTTCGCGCCAGCCGGGCTTGGGCTTGGGCCGGAAGCGCTCGAAGCGGGACTCGAAGCGGTGCACCCGGCCGAGCGCGCCGCCCCGCACGAGCCGGGCGGTGGTGAGGAAGTCGCCGTCCCAGCGCCGGTTCTGGAACACGGAGAGCAGGGTGCCGCGGGACTCGGCGAGGCGGCAGAGCTCCAGCGCCTCGGCGGCGGTGCCGGCCAGCGGCTTGTCGACGACGGTGGCGAGCCCGGCGCGCAGGGCGGCGCGGGCGAGCGGGGCGTGGGTGCGGTTGGGGGAGGCGATGACGACGAGGTCGAGCGCGTCCGGGTCGGCGAGCAGGTGTTCCGGGGTGTCCACGGCGCGGGCGCCGGGGTGTTCGCGCTGCAGCTGCTCGCGGCGCTCGGGGTTGGCGGTGACCACGGCGTCCAGGCGCAGCCCCGGGGTGGTGGCGATGAGCGGGGCGTGGAAGGCGGAACCGGCCAGGCCGTAGCCGATCAGGCCGACGCGGAACGGGCGGGAGGTCTCGGGGCTCATGGGGCCCACTCAATCATGAGGCGCCCGGTTGCTCCTGGTTTGCTGCGGGGCCACCCGCCCGGGCCGGTGGGTCACGCCGGAGGGGACGGCAGCGGGGACGGGGGCTGCGGCGGAGTTCCGCTGCGCGGGACGTGCTGCCGTCGGGCAGGCGTGCGGATTAGGCTGTGCCGCGTCAGGGCCCACCGCACGACGTTGCAACACTCGGGAGACACGCACGTGGCAGACCGCAAGCCCATCGAGTCCTGGCTGACCGACATGGACGGTGTCCTCATCCACGAGGGCACGCCGATCCCCGGGGCGGAGGAGTTCCTGCGCAGGCTGCGGGAGTCCGGCAAGCCGTTCCTGGTGCTCACCAACAACTCCATCTACACCCCGCGCGACCTCAGCGCCCGCCTGGCCGGCATGGGCCTGGAGGTGCCCGAGGAGTGCATCTGGACCTCCGCCCTGGCCACCGCCAAGTTCCTCAAGGGCCAGCGCCCCGGCGGCACCGCGTACGTGATCGGCGAGGCGGGCCTGACCACCGCGCTGTACCAGGCCGGCTACGTGCTGACCGACAACAACCCGGACTACGTCGTCCTCGGCGAGACCCGCACCTACAGCTTCGAGGCGCTCACCAAGGCGATCCGCCTGATCAACCAGGGCGCCCGGTTCATCTGCACCAACCCGGACGAGACCGGCCCCTCCACCGAGGGCGTGCTGCCGGCCACCGGTTCGGTCGCGGCGCTGATCACCAAGGCGACCGGCGTCGAGCCGTACTTCGTCGGCAAGCCCAACCCGCTGATGATGCGGGAGGCGCTGAACACCGCGGGCGCCCACTCCGAGACGGCCGTGATGATCGGCGACCGGATGGACACCGACATCGTCGCGGGCATGGAGGCGGGCATGGAGACCATCCTTGTCCTCACCGGTCTCACCGCCGCCGCCGACGTGGAGCGCTTCCCGTACCGGCCGACCCGGGTGGTCAAGTCGATCGCGGACCTGGTCGACCTGGTCTAGCCTCTGCGGTGCTGTCGTGGGCCCCGTTCCGGCCGGTCGCCGGGGCGGGGCCCGCTTCGTACCTGGGGAGAGGCAACGGCGGGATGAGTGCGACGGGGGACGTCGGAGCGGTGGTTGCCGCGGCAGGGGACGTCAGGGCGGTCGACGTCGGAACGGTGGACGTCGGAACGGTGGACGTCGGGGCGGTGGACGTCGGGGCGGTGGACGTCGGAACGCCGGACGGCGGCGCGGCGGGAGGCGGCGGGGCGGCCGAGGAGAAGCGGGTCACCTGGGCCGAGCTCTACTTCGACCTGGTCTTCGTCTTCGCGATCACCCAGGTCTCCGGGCTGCTGCACCACCACCACGACGGGGCCGGCCTCGTCCGGGCGCTCGTGGTGTTCGTGCCGGTCTACTGGTGCTGGGTGGGCACCACGGTGCAGGCCAACATCCGGGACGTGGACAACCCGCGGGACCGCCTCGGCATCCTGTCGGTGGGGCTGGCCGGCCTGTTCATGGCGCTGGCCGTCCCGGGCGCGTACGGCGGCCGGGGCGTGCTGCTCGGCCTCGGGTACTGGCTGGCCAGGGTGGTGCTGCTGCTCCTGCTGATCCGGGTGCCGGGGGTCTGGCGCGGCCCGTACGGCGCGGGCGTGCTGGTCAGCGGACCGCTGCTGGTGCTGGGCGGGTTGCTGCCGGACGGCCCGCGGCTGGGGCTGTGGGCGGCGGCGGCGTTCTGCGACCTCGCGGCCCCGCTGGTGTTCCGGCGGCGGCTGGCCGCGGTGGCCTACCACCCCTCGCACATGCCCGAGCGGTTCGCGCTGTTCCTGCTGGTGGCGCTCGGCGAGTCGATCGTCGGGATCGGCGGGACGGCGGCCGGCGCGCGGCTGGACGCGGCCGAACTGGTCGTCGTGGCGGCCGCGTTCACCATCTCGGCGGGCCTGTGGTGGCAGTACTTCGTCTACGCGGCGGACGCGATGCGGCACGCCGTCGAGGTCGCCGACTCCCGGCGCGACGTCATCCGGCGGATCTTCCAGTACGGGCACCTGGCGCTGGTCGCCGGGGTGATCGGGGTGGCGGTCGGCTTCGGGGAGACGGTCGCGGACCCGTGGCGGGCGCTCGGCCCGGGAGCGGTGGCGTTGCTGTACGGCGGATGCGGGCTCTACCTGCTGACCTTCGGGTACACCCGCTGGATGATGTTCCGGCAGGTGGCGAGCACCCGGATCGGCGCCGCGGCGCTGGTGCTGGGGCTGGCGCCCGCGATGGTGCGGCTGCCGGCGCTGGCGGTGCTGGTGACGTTGGCGGTGCTGCTGGTGGGGCTCAACGTGCTGGAGCACGTGCGGGTGGCGCGGGCGGCCGCCGCGGCCGCTCCGGCTCCGGGGGAGTGAGTTGTCGGTGGGGCTGTGTAGCGTTCGGGGTGAAAGAGGGCGTGCGGCGCAACAGCCGCGGTGTGGGAGGTGGATGTCGTGACGGACACTGTCGAGGCGGGCGTCGTCGAGGCCGGTGCGGGCGGCGGGCTGGAGCTGCCCGAGTCCTGGCGCGCGGTGCTGGGTGCCGAGACGGAGAAGCCGTACTTCGGCGAGCTGGCGGCCTTCGTGGCGGCCCAGCGCGCGGAGCACGAGGTGTTCCCGCCGAGCGGCCAGGAGTTCGCCGCGCTGGAGGCCACCCCGTACGACAAGGTCCGGGTGCTCGTCCTCGGCCAGGACCCGTACCACGACAACGGCCAGGCGCACGGCATGAGCTTCTCGGTGCTGCCCGGCACCAGGACGCCGCCGTCGCTGCGCAACATCTTCAAGGAGCTGGACGCCGACCTCGGCATCCCCGCCCCGGACAACGGCTACCTGATGCACTGGGCCGAGCAGGGCGTGCTGCTGCTCAACGCGGTGCTCACGGTGCGCGCGCACGAGGCCAACTCGCACAAGGCCAAGGGCTGGGAGAAGTTCACCGACGCCGTGATCAAGGCGGTGAGCGAGCGCGAGGAGCCGGTGGTCTTCGTGCTGTGGGGGAACTACGCGAAGAAGAAGCTGCCGCTGATCGACACCTCCAAGCACGTGGTGGTGCAGGGCGCGCACCCGTCGCCGCTGTCGGCCAAGCTGTTCTTCGGGAGCCGGCCGTTCTCGCAGATCAACGCGGCGCTGGACGGCTTCGGCGGCGAGCCGATCGACTGGCAGGTGCCCGACCTCAAGCAGGGCTGAGCGCCCGGGGGTTGAGCGCCCGAGGGCGTTCGGGCTCGAACGCCGGGGGCGTCGGGGTGGGGCCCCCGGCGGCGTCGGGGTGGCTCGGCGGACGGTCCGGGCGGGCGGTCGCCCGCTGGCCGCTCCACGGCCACCCTCCGTTCACCGGGCGTGGCGGGCGGTCGGTACCCGGTGTGCTTAGCTGGTGCCGACCGGTCGCCGGACCGGCTCTGGGGAGGGGCGGAACGTGCGCCGGGTGGGACGGGTAGGGGCATTCCGACGGGTCGCGGGGGCGGCCCTGGTGGGACTGTTGGTGGGGGCCGCGGCAGGCTGCGGCGGTTCGACCGGGGGGTCGGGGGGATCGACCGGCCGGACGCCCGGCGCCGCGCCGACCGCCGTGCCCACCGCCCCGAGCCCGGGTGCCGCGAGCGGGGGTGCCGGTACGGGAGGTGCGGGAGGCATCGGCCCCGGCGGGCTCGCCCAACTCCCCGGCCAGGCCTTCTACGTGTCCGACCGGACCAACGCCGCCCGCCAGGTGACCGCCCTGCGCGGCCAGGGCCGGACGGCGGAGGCCGACACCCTGCTGCGGATCGCCGCCCAGCCCTCCGCGCAGTGGCTCGGCGAGCAGGGCGCCAGGGAGATCGCCGAACAGGTCAGCAAGCGTGCCGCCGAAGCCGACCGGACGGCCGTCTTCGTCGCCTACAACATCCCGCACCGTGACTGCGGCCTCTACTCGGCCGGCGGCGCCACCGACGCCGCGGCCTACCGGGCCTGGATCAGCGGCGTCGCGGAGGCCCTCGGCGACCGCAGGGCCTGGGTGGTGCTGGAGCCGGACGCCGTCGCGCACACCCTCGACACCTGTGGGATCAAGGGCGACGTCGCGGCCGAGCGCTACGGTCTGCTGGCCTTCGCCGTCCAGGAGTTGAAGAAGCGCCCACAGGTGCGGGTCTACCTGGACGCGGGCAACCCCGGCTGGTCACAGGACCCGGCCGAACTGTCCACCGCCCTGCGCAAGTCCGGGATCGCCGCGGCCGACGGGTTCGCCGTGAACGTCGCCAACTTCTACGCCACCGACCGGAACGCGGCGTACGGCGCCCAGCTCTCCGCCGCCCTCGGCGGCAAACCCTTCGTGATCGACACCAGCCGCAACGGCAACGGCCCGCTGGGCGGCGACGCCTGGTGCAACCCGCCGGGCCGCGCGCTCGGCGAACGGCCGTCCGCCGACACCGGCCGGCCCGGGGTCGACGCCTACCTGTGGATCAAGAACCCTGGGGAGTCCGACGGCGAGTGCGGGCGCGGCGAGCCCCGGGCGGGCGAGTTCTGGCTGCCCTACGCGCTGGGTCTGGCGCAGGCCGCGCCCTGACGGGCCGGGCGGTGGCGGCCTCCCGCTGAGGGGGCGGCTGCCGACGGGCCGGGCGGCGAGGGACCGCCCAGGGCTCGCCGGTTCGGGTTCGGGCCCTCCGGGGGGGGCGAGCCGGCGAGGCCTTGGCCGTCGAGGGCCCCGGTCAGCGCGTCACCTGGATCCAGCGGGCGACCGACGGCGTGCCGGCGGTGTCCGTCACGAAGAGCATGTACCAGCCGGGTGGCAGCAGGTCGGGGTTGGCGGGGAGGGTGAGGGCGAGGCCGTCGGCCGTGCGCGCGCCGATGTCCAGGGCCACCGACCGCTGCTCGACGTCGGTCACGTGGGTGACGGAGCTGGGCCGGATCAGCTTGGCGGTGGTGACCGCCTCCGGCCGGGTGCTGCCGATCCGGACGGTGCCGCCGAGCTTCGCCCGCTCCGGCGCGGCGCCGACCTGCGGACGCTCGCCGCGGAACAGGTAGGGCGGCGTGTACACCTCGATGCGCTGCTCGAAACCGCCCGGGGTGGTCTCGGCCTTGTCCGCGAACAGGGGGTTCGAGCCGAGCACGGCCACCCGGCCGTCCGGCAGCAGCAGCGCCTCGGAGTGGTAGTCGCGGCCGACGGTGGGCTCGGCCGCGGCCGTGAAGGTGTTGCTGTCCGGGTGGTACACCTGCGCCCTGAGCAGGTCGCTGCCGCCCCGGCCGCGGTACCCGCTGGAGCCGCCGGTGGTGAGGACGGTGTCGTCCGGGAGGATCACGCTGTTGAGGTAGCGGGTGCCGCCGGCCGGCAGGTCCGGGCCCGGGGTGAAGGCGGGTGTGGCGGCGGACAGGTCGGCGATGTCGGTGCGCGCGGTGGACGACGGGGACTCGCCGACGCCCCCGCCGCCGAGCACCATCACCTTCTGCGCCTGCGCGGGCGGCAGCAGCACCGAGGAGGACGTCTCGGTGAGGTCCGGGTCGCGCAGGCCGGGGACGGGCTGGAAGCCGTTGGTGGCGAGGTCCCAGACCCCGGGCTCGCGGCCCTTGTCGGCCGGGCCGTAGCCGGCGTTGGAGCCGGAGTAGAAGAGCTTGCCGGCGGCGGTCAGGAAGATCGACGGGTACGTCGGGAAGTAGCGGTCCGGGCCCTTGGACCAGGTCCTGCTCCCCGGGTCGTAGATCTCGTTGTCGTTGCCGTTGAGGATCTCCCCGGTGTCGTCCAGGCCGGAGACGGTGAGCACCCGGCCGTCGCCGAGTCCGGTGAGCGTCGGGTACCAGCGGGCCGAGGCCATGTCGGTGACCTGCTCGTAGAGCTCGGTGTCCGGGTTGAACTCGAAGGCCGAGCGGATGCCCTGGTACTCCTGCTTGTCCAGGGTCAGCTTGGCGCTCTGCCCGTACAGGTCGTGCGCGTCGGCCCCGTCCAGGCCCTTGATCCGGTACTGGGCGGGGGAGCCGGCGACCCAGTCGGGGCCCTCGCCGACCGCCTCGACGAACACGTGCTGCTCGCCGGCGGTGACGACGGTCTGCCGGCCGGAGCCGCTCTTCACCGCGGCCGGGACGGTCACCGGGGCGGTGGAGGTGTACTCGCGTCCGTTCGGGCCGACGAAGACGGTGCCCCTGGGGAACGTCCGGGCGCCGGCCGGGCTCTCGTTGCGCACCCGCATGACGCCGGCCGCCCGCTTCACCGCGCCCACCAGCTTCTCGTACCGCTGGGTGCCGCCGGCGAGCAGCAGCCGACCGTCCGGCAGGGAGGCGTGGCCGCCGCAGAACATGTCGGCGGGGGTGGGCACCAGCTTGTAGGTGTTGTCGGCGGGGTTCCAGAGCAGGCTCCGGAAGGTGCCCGCGTCGAAGTGCTTCTCGTCGTTGCCCGAGCCGGCCACGATGAGCACCTTGCCGGTGCGCAGCAGGGAGGCGTGGACGGCGTTGACCCGGAACCCGGCGGGCAGGGTGAGGGTCTGCCAGTGCCCGTACTCCGCCTTGTACTCGGGGCGGTTGATCACGTACTGGTGGTACTGGTGGGTGGCGAACCCGAGGACGGCCGGCGCGTTCATCCCGGCGACGGCCAGGGCCACGGTGCTGCCGAGGGCGAAGCGCTTGGTCCGGCCGGTCTTGTGGATCTTCACGGTGGTTGGTCCCCTCGGGAAGCTCTGCCTGGTCTGCTCGGTCGTCCTGGTCTTCGTGGTCTTCGTGGTCGTCTCGGGCTGGTCGGGCTGGTCGGGCTGCCGGCTCCGTCGGTTCCGGCGGGTTCCGACCGGGTTCTGCCGGGGCGGGTTCAGCGCCCGGTGGTGCTCCCCCTCCGGTCCGGCGCGGCCCGGGGGAACGGTGCCGGCGGGGGGAACAGCGCGGGCGGGCCCCCTTCCGGGCCGCCGCCCCCCGGCCGGCGGGCGTGCCGGGGGCGGCGCTTCTCCAGCAGCACCTTCGGTGTCGCCGCAGGGCCGCCGGTGACGGTGAGGGTGGCCGTGGGGCGGGTGCGACGGCGGCGGACGGCGTCACCGGCCAGCACCAGCACCGGCAGCAGGGTCAGGAGCAGGGCGATCCAGGCCCAGGTGCGCATCGCGACGTGGTCGTGCCCGGTGACGAAGGAGGCGGCGATCGCCCCGCCGAACACCAGTGCCCAGAAGAGGTGGAAGCGGAAGGTGCCGACCCGGTCCGTACTGGCCGAACGGCCCTTCGGCGTCACCACGAACCGGCTGCGCCGCCGCAGCAGCGCCTGCACCAGGGAGGCGGCGTAGACCGGGCCGCAGAGCGCCGACATCAGCATGCCCGCCACCCCGGAGGAACCGGCCGGCTCGTGCGGGCTCACGTTGTGCTTGCGGTTCCAGGTGTAGAGCAGCAGCTGGAGGGCGGCGGCGTCGCTGTACAGCATCATCCAGATCTCGGAGGACACGTGCACGCCCGAGGCGCCGAACACCAGGTAGAGGACGCTGGACGCACCGCCGAGCAGCCAGGTGAGCGCCGCCATCGGGTAGAAGCCCACCATCAGCGAGTAGTTGAGCAGACGGCCGGGCGACAGCTGCCAGAGCACCCGCCAGTACCGGGTGAGCAGGGTCTCGTAGGTGCCGCGGCTCCAGCGGAGTTGCTGGGAGAAGAAGTCGGTCCAGGAGGACGGGCCCTCGCCGACCGCGAGCACGTCCGGCGTGTACACGGACTTCCAGCGTTCACCGGTCCCGGGGTTCCGGCTCCGGTGGAACTCCAGGCCGGTCGCCATGTCCTCCGTGACGGAGTCGGACAGTCCGCCGATCGACTGGAGCGCACAGATCCTGACGGCGTTGTTGGTGCCGACGAACATGGGCGCGCCGTACCGGTTCCCGGCGCGCTGGACGAGGGCGTGGAAGAGGTACTGCTGGCTCTCGGAGAACCTGGTGACGGCCGATCCCGAGCTCCGGTAGTTCCCGTACACCTGGGGGCCGACCACGAACGCCACGTCCGGGTCGCGGAAGTAGCCGAGCATCCGCTCGCAGAAGTCGGGCAGCGGGGCGTGGTCGGTGTCGACCGAGACCCAGAAGTCGTAGTCGTCGCCGTGCGCCTGCAGCCAGGCGTTGTAGTTGCCGTGCTTGGTGTGGGCGCGGAACCGGCCCTCGGGCCGGTTCCAGTGCGGTTGGCC
Organism: Kitasatospora sp. NPDC101176; assembly: GCF_044768035.1. Classification (NCBI taxonomy): domain Bacteria; kingdom Bacillati; phylum Actinomycetota; class Actinomycetes; order Kitasatosporales; family Streptomycetaceae; genus Kitasatospora; species Kitasatospora sp. NPDC101176. Next base: position 88,801 of record NZ_JBIWPA010000011.1, on the reverse strand, counting down.
GGACCGGCTGAAGTGGCGCACGCCCAGCTCGGCGCAGAGGGCCCGCATCGCCGGGTCGTTCCCCTCGTCCAGCAGCCACAGGTCGTACGGTCCGTCGTGCCGCACGGCGCGCGCCGCGACGAGCGTGGCCCGGACCATCTCCGGCGGCTCCTTGCCCGGCACGCAGGTGGTCAGGAAGGCGACCCGGGTGCCCGGTTGCGGTGTCACCGGCACCGGGTCGCGGGCGACCAGGGTCGCGTGGGTGTTGGAGACCACGTTGACCAGCCGGAAGAGCTCGACCACGGCGATGATCCCGATCATCACCCTGTCGCCGAGCAGCACCAGCGTGTCCGTCTCGCCGGGGCGCTCGGGCCAGTGCTCCGGCAGGAGCAGCCAGACCAGCAGCACGGCCTCCACCAACGGGGCCGCCACCAGCAGCAGCACCGCGCGGACCCGGTGCGGCTCGCGGCGCAACAGGCTGCGGTACTGCACCCGGTAGGGGGCGGGGGCGGTCGGCTCCGCCGTGCGGTCCGGAGGCAGGTCCCCGGGGAGGTCCCCGGGCAGGTCCGCGAGCCGCGCCCCGGGGGGAGCGCCGTGGTCCGGCCCGTGGGGGGCGGGCTCGGGCCAGTGGGGAACGGACTCGGGCCGGTAGACGCCACCGCCGAGGTCGTCTTCCTCGTCCGGGTCGTGGGCCGGGCCGGCGAGCCGGCTGAAGTGGCCGTAGTCGTAGGGGGCTTCGGGAGCCGGGACGGAGGCCAGTTCCTCGTCGAGCCGCCGTCGGGCGCCCCGCCCGCGGGCCGTTCCGGCATCCCTCTGCCGTGCGAACGGCGTGGTCATCGTCAGCTCCCCCCAGCGGGGCCGGCCGTGTCGGCGGGCCTGTTGGTGCGTGTCCGGAACGGGAGTATGCGACCTGCCGCGTCGTGCTGCGCCCCGGTGCGCCGGCGGTCGCGTTCGGCGGGGCCGGTCCGCGCCCCCCGGAGCCTTGCTGCGCTCCGTGTCCCGCTCTGTGCTTGGTTACGCCCTGCTGCGTCGTGCTTCGTCCTGCTGCGTCGTGCTGCGCCCGAAACCCGGTCCGGTGGAAGTCCGCCGGGTGAACTGCGGCGTTCCGGGCCGATCTCCGGCCGCCACGCGCGCCATGCGTCCGCGCGCCGAGCGTCCCCGGGTCAGCTGTCCGCGGGTCATGCGGCCGCGGGTCGTCTGTCCGCGGGTCATGCGTCCGCGAGCGGAATTCGTCGAGCGCCTGCAGGGGAGTCCACGTGCGGATCCCGTGACGCGTCCCGGCTTCCCCTCCCGGGTGCGGGATCCACTGCGCCCCAACTCTCCCGGAGCGCAACCGTGATCGCAACCGATCCGGGGGATGAGCGCCGTGCCCGGGTGAGGATCCCACGGTTCTCGGCCATTCCGGGCCTCGCCGGTGCCGATGCGGTGAATCCGGCGTGTGCGCCGGCACGAGGGGCGGCCGGCGGTGCTACGGGCCGGGCGAACGGCCGGAGCACCGCGAGGCGTCCGGCCGTCCCGTCGGGCTCTCCTGTTCCTCGTTCCGCTTCTCCGTTCCCCTTCTCCGCTCGGGCTCGCCGTGCCGGTGCCCCGGCAGCCTCAGAGCGGGGGCAGCAGGGTCGCGGCCGTCGCGGCCCTGACCGCCGCGAACTCCACACCCGGGGCGGTCTCCACCAGCCGCAGCCCGTCCGGGGTCACGTCGATCACGGCCAGATCGGTCACGATGCGGTCCACCACCGCCCGCCCGGTGGCGGGGAGCGAGAGCTCCTCGACGATCTTCGGAGACCCGTCCCGGGCGGTGTGCTCCATCACGACGATCAGTCGGCGGGCGCCGTGCACGAGGTCCATCGCGCCGCCCATGCCCTTGACCATCCGGCCGGGGATCGTCCAGTTGGCGAGGTCGCCGCCGGCCGACACCTGCATCGCGCCGAGCACCGAGACGTCGATCCGGCCGGCCCGGACCATGCCGAAGGAGAAGGCCGAGTCGAAGTACGAGGCACCGGGGGCGACCGTCACCGTCTCCTTCCCGGCGTTGACCAGGTCGGCGTGCTCGGCGCCCCCGACCGGGTACGGCCCCACGCCCAGGACGCCGTTCTCCGAGTGCAGCACCACCTGGACGCCCGGCGGGAGGTGACCGGGGATCAGGGTGGGCAGGCCGATGCCCAGGTTCACGTACTGTCCGTCGCGCAGCTCCCGGGCGGCGCGGGCCGCCAGGGCGTTGCGCGCGTCGAGGACGGGCGGCGGCCCCGCGGGGCCGGCCGGTCCGGCGTTCGCCGGGGAGGGCGCGGCCGGTTCGGGGCGGACGGTCCGGCGCTCGATGCGGCGGTCCCCGGGGTCGGCGGCCACCACCCGGTCCACGTGGACCCCGGGCAGGTGCACGGCGTCCGGGGCGAGCTCGCCCGGTTCGACGATCCGGTCGGCCTCGACCACGGTGATCCGGCCGGCCGCCGCGCACAGCGGGTTGAAGTTGCGGGCGGCCGCGTGGAACACGCAGTTGCCGTGCCGGTCCGCCACCTCGGCCCGGATCAGTGCGAAGTCGGCCGTGATCGCCTCCTCCAGCAGGTACCGGCGACCGCCGAACTCCCGGACCTCCTTGGCCGGGGAGGCCAGGGCCACCGAGCCGTCCGCCGCGTAGCGCCAGGGCAGCCCGCCCTCCTCGACCTGGGTGCCCACACCGGCGGGGGTGTAGAAGGCGGGGACGCCGGCGCCGCCCGCCCTCAGCCGTTCGGCCAGGGTGCCCTGCGGGGTCAGCTCCACCTCCAGCTCACCGGCCAGGTACTGCCGGGCGAACTCCTTGTTCTCGCCGACGTAGGAGGAGGTCATCCGGGCGATCCGGCCCGCCCGCAGCAGCAGGCCCAGCCCCCAGTCGTCCACTCCGCAGTTGTTGGAGACCACGCGCAGGCCGGTGGTGCCGGTGTCCACCAGGGCGCCGATCAGCGTGCTCGGGATGCCGCAGAGGCCGAAGCCGCCGACGGCCAGCACCGCGCCGTCGGGGATGTCCCCGACGGCGTCGGCGGGGGAGTCCAGGACCTTGTCCAAGGGATCACCTCGTGAGGAGTGGGAGAGGGAGGAAGGGGTCGCTCCGGGGGGAGGTGGTGGTGCGCGTCGGAGGGGGTAGGGGAGACGGAGCGGCACCCTGAGGGGAGGGACGCGCAGCCGCGACGGGCCGGGTGGCCGGCCGTGCCCGGTCGGCCGACGTGCCGCCTCCACCGTCACCGGGCGCGGGCCGCCGCAGCCATGGCCGCCGCCGCCATGCCCGGGTGCCGGGGCGTGGCGCGCGGCCACACCCCGGCACCCGGGGAGCCGCGCGGACCGGGCGGTATGGCGGCCGCAGCCACATCGCGGTGGGCCGATGCGTCGCCCGGTCACATGTCGCCCGGCCCACCGCACACCTACGGTTCCGGCATCCAGCCGCCGCACCCCCAGGAGTCGGCCACCATGCGCAGCTCGACAGCACCCACCGGGACCGCCTCCGGTGCCCGCCCGGGTGCGGGCCCGACCGGTGGCCCCGCCCGGCGGCTCGCCGTCCTCGCGGTGGTCCACCTGCTGCCCGGCGGCCTCGCCCGTCGTCCGGGGCGCGTCCGCGCCGCCCGGTTCGCCCGCCCGGTCCGGACGCCGACCGGTGTCCGGCCCGCCCGCCCCTTCGGAGGTACCCCCGCATGAGCCAGTCCCCCCTGCACCCGGAGGAGGCGGCCGTCCCCGTGCCCGGCGGTGAGCTGGCGGTGCTGCGCTGGCCGGCCGACCGCCCGGACGCCCCGACCGTCGTGGCGGTGCACGGCATCACCGCCAACGGCCTCGCCTGGTACGAGGTCGCCCGCCGGCTCGCCGGGCGGGTCACCCTGCTCGCGCCCGACCTGCGGGGGCGCGGTGGAAGCCGGGCGGTCGCCGGGCCGTACGGGCTGGCCCGGCACGCCGACGACGTGGCCGCGGTGATCTCGGCGCTCGGCGCGGGGCCCGTCACCGTGGTCGGCCACTCGATGGGGGCCTGGGTCACCGCCCTGGCCGCGGTGCGGCATCCGGACCTCGTCCGCCGGGTGCTGCTGGTGGACGGTGCGCTGACCTTCCCGCTGCCGGAGGGCGTCCGCGAGGAGGACGCCCTGGCCGCGGTACTCGGCCCGGCCCTGGCGCGGCTGTCGATGACCTTCCCGGACCGGGCCGCCTACCGGGAGTTCTGGCAGCGCCACCCGGCCTTCGGGAAGGTCTGGTCGGCGGAGCTCGACGCCTACACCGGGCGCGACCTGGTCGGGGTGGAGCCCGACCTCCGCTCATCCTGCGTGCTGGAGGCCGTGCAGGCCGACGGCGCCCAGGTGCTGCTGGACCGGGAGGCGGCGGCCGCCGTGCACCGGCTTTCCTGCCCGGCCGAACTCATCTGGGCCGAGCGCGGTCTGCTCGACGAGCCGCAGGGGCTCTACGACCACCGGCGGATCGGGCTCGCCGGGCTCGATCCGGCCCGGGTGCCCGCCTCGCCGGTGCCGGGCACCAATCACTACTCGATCCTCTGGGGCGAGCGGGGGGCCGAGCGCATCGTCCGCGGCCTGCTCGCGGACGCCGGCGTCGGGTGACCGACCGGGCGGCACCGGCCCGGTCGCCGCAACGGGTGCCCGCCGACGGGGCCGCCGGCGCCCGGGTCGGCCGTCCGGCCGGGACTCAGCCCGCCGCGCCGAGGAACGTCTCCCAGCCCCCGGCCGGCGCCTGGCCGACGTTGAGGGTGCGCAGCTTGCGCAGGGTGGACTGGTCCTGGACCTCGAGCCATTCGACGAGCTGCCGGAAGGAGACCAGCCGGACGTCCGGCTTGCCTGCGATCGTCTTGAGGGTCTCCTCGACGGCGTCCATGTAGATGCCGCCGTTCCACTGCTCGAAGTGGTTCCCGATGAAGAACGGTGCGCGGTTGCTGTTGTAGGCGCGGTCGAAGCCGGCGAGGTAGGCGTCCTTGGCCTGGGTGCGCCAGTCGTTGTACTTGGCCGGGTCGCCCTTGGTGCTGCCGGCGGACTGGTTGGCCAGGATGTTGTAGTCCATCGAGAGCACCTGGAAGGTGTGCCCGGGGAACGGGATGGACTGCAGCGGGAAGTCCCAGACCTTGCCGTCCTGCACCTTCTGCGGCCATATCTGGAGGCCACCGGAGGAGCTGGCGTCGTACTTCCAGCCCAGCTTCGCGGCCGTGGGCAGCAGTGCCTTCTGGCCCTCCAGGCAGGGGGTGCGGCCGCCGATGAGCTCCTTCTTGTAGTCGAAGGGGAGCGGGTCGACGTCGGTGAAGCCGGTGTTGGTCCGCCACTGGGTGACGAAGCCGATCGCCTGGTCGATCTCGCTCTGCCAGTCGTCGGGGGTCCACATGTTGACCCCGTTCTTGTCGGGGCGGCTGGAGCAGAAGTGCCCGTTGAAGTGGGTGCCGATCTCGTGCCCGGCCAGCCAGGCCTGGCTGACGAGCTTGAGCGTGGCCTTGACCGCGCCGTCCGACAGGTACGGGATGTCGGAGGCCCCCACCGAGTGCTTCGGCGGGTGGTACAGGTCGGCCTTGCCCTTGGGCAGGGCGTATATACCGGAGAGGAAGAAGGTCATGGTGGCCTTGTACTGCTCCGCCAGCTTGAGGAAGCGGGGGAACTGGCCGTCGTCGGTGCCGCCCGCGCCGTCCCAGGAGAAGACCACGAACTGCGGGGGCCGCTCGCCGGGCTTGAGCTTCTCGGGCTTGGGCTGGTTCGGCTGCGGACCGGTGTCGGCGGTGGAGCCGTCACCGATCGGGGTGCCCTTGGGGACGGTGGTCCTGGTCGGGTCGGCGGTGTCGGCCGAGGTGGTGCCCGGGCTGCCGCCGGCACCGGGGGAGGACGTGGAGCCGTGGCTCGAACCGGATCCGCCGCTGGAACAGGCCGCGACCGCGCCGAGGGCCGCGGTCGCAGCGGTCGCACTGAGCACCGTCCTGCGCGAGATGCTGGTCATGGTCTCCCCTGGGTGCCGATGCCGGTGGTGAGGGCGGGTCGGGTCCGCAGCCGGTCAAATCGGGCAATTGATGTATTTTCCGCTGTAAGCATGTCATGTGGTCGCAGCGGCGACCAAGGCCGCCGATGTCCGACGTAGGACAACACGTCGACCGCACCGAGCCGGGCTGCAGGAATTTCTCATCTGTTGCCGTCCTGTGACGCTTCGCACCTCGCGCCGTCGGGGCAGTACGGTACCCCCGGTTCGGCCGTGTGATCGGAGTTCGTCAGCGCGCGGTCCGGCCGGTCGCCCGTCCGGGCGGACGGCACTCGCCGAGGGGTCGGTCCGGCCGGGTCGGGGGTCGGAGGGGGGCGCGCTCGCCGGGAGACTTCGGCGAGCGGTCAGAGCGCGGCCAGCCGCCGGTTGCGGCGGACTATTCGGGCGATCGCGGTGCTGACGAAGGTGGCGGCGGTGCAGGAGACCGCCAGGCTCAGCCAGGCGGTGTCGAACCAGTGGCTGTTCAGCCAGCCCAGCGTCACGATGTAGGCGGCCCAGACCAGCGCGGCCAGCGCCGACCAGTGCAGGAAGCGGTGCGGATGGGCGGGCGAGTGGCCGATGGCCACGTCCAGGACGGTCCGGCCGGCCGGGACGAACCGGGCGATCACCACCATCGCCGCGGCCGCCCCGTGGGGGCGTTCGACCAGGGCCTGCTGGACCCTCGCCACGCTGGCGGCCAGCTTCGGCCGCCGGGCGAGCCGCCGTTGCAGGACGGGCGCACCGCGCCGGGCGAGGTGGAGCAGCAGCAGGTCGCCCAGGAACGAGGCGACGGCCACGCCCAGGCCGAGCAGTATCGGGGCGCCGTCGATCCGCGCCGTCTTGAGGACGGCCAGGATGACCAGCGTGCCGCTGGGGATGAAGGGGAGGAGGGCGTCTCCGAGTACGGCGAAGAGCGCCAGGGCGCAGATCCACGAGGATCCGATCGCCGCCACGAAGTTCAAGGCCCGTACTCCCTCCACGCCGCCCGGGGGAGCAGGTGGCTGCTGGGGTCAACGCTAGCGCCTCGACTTTTCATGCCATGAAGCACCCCGGTATGCCGCGGATCACAGGAGGTGGGCGGTTTGCCGGGAATTGGCGCGAGCCCCCGGAGCGGTGTGCCGCTCCGGGGGCTCGCTGGGATCGGTCGGCACTGGTCCAGCCCGCCGATCTTGTTCGCGGAGGACGGATCCCGTCGGGTCGTCCGCTCCTGATCACCAGCCTGCCGGAGGCCGCCGCCGATCGCGAGCCCTGGGCCTGGCGACTTCCGGCTCTGGCGTGAAGTCGCCATCCGGGCAGCGGTGCTGTCCCTCCGTCAGGTGACCGGACGGGTGGGCCCGGGGCGGCTCCGGCGGCAGCGCCGGGGCGGATCCCGCCGGAGCACGGGAACAGCAGGCCCGGCGGCGTGGTTGACCCCGGTCGGCAACAGCGATCGCCGGGCGTTCGACACCGGCGGTCGACCACGACGGGCCGGCTCAGGGAAGGCCAGGAGGGCGGACGGCATGACCACCGAGGACCAGCAGGAGCACGGGGCCGGACCGGGGCCCGGCGCGGCGGTCCGCGGCACCGCCCGCGGTACCGCACCCGCCCCGCTCTCCATCCTCGACCTCGCGACCGTGGGCGTCGGCTACACGCCCGCCGAGGCCCTGGCCGCGACCACCGCGCTGGCCCGCAGCGCCGAGCAGTGGGGGTACCACCGCTTCTGGGTCGCCGAGCACCACGGCATGCCCGGCGTCGCCAGCTCCACCCCGGCCGTCCTGCTCGCCCACCTCGGGGCCCACACCACGACGCTGCGGCTCGGCTCGGGCGGCGTCATGCTCCCCAACCACGCCCCGCTCGCCGTCGCCGAGCAGTTCGGCCTGCTGGAGGCACTGCACCCGGGCCGGATCGACCTCGGGCTCGGCCGCGCCCCCGGGACGGACCCGGCCACGGCCCGGGCACTGCGCCGGGGCCTCTCCGAGGGGGCGGACGACTTCCCGCAGCAGCTCGCCGAGCTGACCCACTTCCTCGACGCGGACTTCCCCGACGGGCACCCGTACGCGCGGCTGACCGCCGTCCCCCGCGGGGACGGCCGCCCGCCGGTCTGGCTGCTCGGGTCCTCCGGCTTCAGCGCCCGGCTGGCCGGTCGGCTCGGTCTGCCGTTCGCCTTCGCGCACCACTTCAGCAGCGTCAACACCGTTCCGGCCCTCGACCTCTACCGGGAGTCCTTCCGGCCCTCGGAGGTGCTCGCCGAGCCGTACGCGCTGATCGGGGTGAGCGCGGTCGCCGCCGACGACCGGGCCTCGGCCCGCCGCCTCGCGCGCTCCGCGGCCCTCGGGATGCTCCGGCTGCGGCGGGGCAACCCCGGCCCGATCCCCACCCCGGAGGAGGCCGAGGCCCACCCGTACAGCCCGGCCGAGGCGGAGTTCATCGACGGCTGGCTCGAGAACGTGGTGCTGGGCGCGCCGGGCGAGGTCGCGGACGGCCTGGAGGCCCTGCGCAAGCGGACCGGGGTGGACGAGCTGATGGTGACCTCGCACATCCACGGCCACGAGGCTCGGCTGCGCTCCTACGGTCTGATCGCCGAGGCCTACGGCCTGACCGCCAGCGCCTGACCGCCGGGGCCCGACCGCCGAGGTGACCGTCGGGGCCTGACGGCCCCGGCCCACCGCCCGAGCCCGCCCCGGGTCAGCGGCCGGCGCCCCGGCCGGTGCGGCCCTCGCGCAGTATGGCCGCGACCAGCTCGGCCTCCCCGGGCCGGGCGAAGTACCAGCCCTGAGCCGTGTCGCAGCCGGTCAGCCGCAGCCGCTCGGCCTGGGCGGCGCTCTCGATGCCCTCAGCGGTGACGGTCAGGCCGAGCGTGTGGGCCAGCTGCACCATCGCGCCGACGATCTGCTCGTCGGCGTCGCTGCGGCGGGAGCCGAGCTCCGGGCGCTCCGGGCGGCCGCCGCCGGCCGGGGCCGGGTCGCGGAAGCCCTCGATGAAGGTGCCGTCGAGCTTCAGCACGTGCACCGGCAGCCGGGAGAGGTAGGCCAGGTTGGAGTAGCCGGTGCCGAAGTCGTCGATCGCGATCCGCACGCCCATGTCGGCCAGGGCCTGCAGGGCCTGCAGCGGTCGGCCGCCGGGGCCGAGCAGGGCGCTCTCGGTGATCTCCAGCTGGAGCAGCCGGGCCGGCAGTCCGGTGCGTTCGAGCGCCCGGGCGACGTCCGCGACCACGTCGGAGTCCCAGATCTGGCGGGCCGCCAGGTTGACGCTCACGAAGGTCTCGGTCTCGGGGAACTCGGTGAGCCACCGCTTGGCCTGGCGGCAGGACTCCTCCAGGACCCAGGTGCCGAGCGGCACGATCGCACCGGACTCCTCGGCGAGCGGGATGAAACGGTCCGGCGAGAGCTTCCCGTACCGCGGGTGGTGCCAGCGGACGAGGGCCTCGGCGCCGTGCACGGCGCCGTCGGCCAGGCCGACCAGCGGCTGGTACTCGATGGTGAACTCGCCGCGCTCCAGGGCGGGCCGCAGTGCGGTGGCGAGCAGCTGGCGGGTCAGCTGGTGGGCGCCGCGGTCCGGGTCGTAGAGGGTCCAGCGGGCGCGGCCGTCGGCCTTGGACCAGTAGAGGGTGGCGTCGGCGTCCTTGACCAGGTCGGTCGGGGTGGTCTCGTGCACGGACCGCTCGACGACGCCCACGCTGGCGGTGACCACCAGGCGGTGCCCGGCGACGTCGAAGGGGCGTTCCAGCTCCCGGAGGATCCGGGCGGCCAGCTCGGTCAGCTGCTCGCTGCCCCGGCTGTCGGTGACCAGGACGGCGAACTCGTCGCCGCCCATCCGGGCGACCAGGTGGGCGTCGCGACCGGAGAACCCGCGGCGCAGCCGGGTGGCGACGGCGATCAGCAGCTGGTCCCCGATGTGGTGGCCGAGCGTCTCGTTGATCGCCGCGAAGCCGTCGAGGTCCAGGTAGCAGACGCCCACCCGGCGCCCGTCCGCCGGCGGGAGGGCCGCCTCGGCGGCCTGGAGGACGTCGGCGGCCTGCACGGCGGCGTCGAGGGCGAGGGCGGCGGAGGGGGTGACGGTGGCGGTGGCCGTGAGGCAGGCGGCGTCGAGCCGCTCGAAGAAGAGGGTCCGGTTGGGGAGCCGGGTCAGCGGGTCGTGCAGGGCCTGGTACTCGAGGCGGTCGCCGAGCCGGCGCTGCTCGGTGATGTCCTCCACCAGCGCCAGGGTGTAGAGCGGTCGCCCGGCGCCGTCCCGGATCAGCGAGACGGTGACCTTGCTCCACACCGTGCGGCCCTCACGGTGCTTGAGCTGCTTCTCCACGCGGAACCGCTCGCGGCCGCCGTGGACGAGTTCGGGGAAGAGCCGGTGCGGCATGCCCTCGGGGTCGATGATCTCGTGCAGGTGGGTGCGGACCAGCTCGCCGACGCCGCGTCCGATGAGGGCCGCGAAGGCGGGGTTGACCTCGATGATCCGGTCCTCGGGGTCGATCAGGGCCATGCCGATGACCGCGTCGCAGAAGGCGGCCCGGAACCGGGACTCGCTGGCCCGCAGGGCGGCGAGCGGACGGTCCGTCCCGCCGTCCTCCGGGTCGGCGCCGCCGGTGGGGCCCCGGTGCGCGCCGTCGTTCAGCGGCTTCGAGCAGGTGGGGCAGAGGAGCGCGCCGGGGTCGGCCGGGGAGATGCCCGCCGGTCCCGCCGTTCCGGACGGGTCGATCGGACCGGCGGAAGCGACCGACCCGACCGGGTCGACGGTGCCGACCGCCGCGCCGACCGCCGTGCCGACGGAGCCGACGGCCGGCCGCCGGGCCGGTGCCGTGAGGTGACGGTGGTGCGGTGAGTCCTCGTGCCGCACGCCCGGGTGGTGTGCGTCGGCCCCCTCGTTCTGGCCCGGCACGGCATGCTCCCGTCCGCTGCTGACGCCTGATGCTGGTCCGGCCGGCCACTCGGGACTCCGGCGGCCGGCTCCGCACTCTGTCGCGGTCCTCGGAGTCGGTCCGGTGCGGGGCGCCCGGCGTGGGGCGCTGTCGCGCGGAGACCCGCGTGAAGGACAGGGCGCTGCGGCCGATCATAGGCCGCGGTGACAACGGGCGGTGACCGCCGCCAGGGTGATTCGCCCGCTTCGTGGCCATGAGTGGCGGTACGGGTGGACGCCCCGGGTGTACATCACATGAGGTGTGCCGGGGGCGTGTGAGCCGAATCCGCGCCCCCGGGCGCTGGTTGCGCGCCGGGAGCGGGAACGAGCTGACGCCGCGCCGGATCCGGCGGGGCGTCAGGCCAGCGTGGCGGTCAGGGTGATGGTGGTGCCGGTGAGCGCCTTGCTGACGGGGCAGTTGGCCTTGGCGTCCTCGGCGGCCTTGACGAAGCCGGCCTCGTCCAGGCCGGGCACCTGTCCGGTGACGGTCAGGTGGATGCCGGTGATCCCGGTGCCGGGCTGGAAGGTGACGTCGGCCTGGGTGTCCAGGGTGGTCGGCGGGGTGCCGGCGCCGGCGAGGCCGTGCGAGAGGGCCATCGAGAAACAGGCCGAGTGCGCGGCGGCGATCAGTTCCTCCGGGCTGGTCTTGCCGTTGGGCTGTTCGGCCCGGGCCGGCCAGGAGACCGGGTACTCGCCGATCCCGGAGGAGGCGAAGGTCACCTGCCCCTTGCCGTCGACCAGGTTGCCTTCCCAGGCGGTGCGGGCGGTGCGGGTGGTTGCCACGATCGGTACCTCCATCACTGAGGGACTGCTGTGTCGTCACTTCCGGTCATGCACGCACCAGCCTACGGGCCGCGCCCCCGGGGCCCGGGAGGGTCGGGGCGGCGGGTGGCGCGGGTCGTGGGACGGCGCGGGCCCGCCCGGGTCCGGCGGGGGAACGCGGGGGACTGCCGGGTGACCACCGGGGCCGCCGGGGTCGGCCGGGGCCGCCGGGTGACCACCGGGGCCGCCGGGGGTCGGCCGGGGGTCCGGGGGATGTCCGGATCGTGGACGGAACCCCTTCGGCGTGCGGTTCCGGCACGGGGGCCCTGTTAGATTTGCCCGGGCCCGAGCCCGGCCGCCCCGCGCGCCGGGTGCCCAACCCAGACACCGGGAGCCGCCCCGATGACGGACCACCCCACGACCCCCGACGCCGGCCTGCCCCAGGGGGTCGACGACGCCGTGCGGGCGGAGCTGACCAGCCTGCGCGAGAGCATCGACAACATCGACGCCGCGGTGGTCCACATGCTGGCCGAGCGGTTCAAGGCGACCCAGCGGGTCGGCCGGCTCAAGGCCGAGCACAAGCTGCCCCCGGCCGACCCGGCGCGCGAGCGGGACCAGATCAAGCGGCTGCGGGAGCTGGCCGCCGGGGCGAAGCTGGACCCGGTCTTCGCCGAGAAGTTCCTGAACTTCATCATCGCCGAGGTCATCCGGCACCACGAGGCCATCGCCCGCGCCTGAGCGCCCCGCGTCTGAGCGCCCCCCGGCGGGGTGGCTCCCCGGGGCCGTCCGGTCCGGGGTAGCCCGGGGAGATGTCGGGGACGGCTAAACGCCCGATTTCGTGAGGCTCCACGGTTGGCGTAGCGTGCAGGTTTCCCCAGCCGGAGAGGTGGAGCAGCGACGATGGCGGTGAACCTGCCCGAAACGCCGAGCGATGCCGGGTCCGGCCCGGCCCCTGCTGCCGGCCGCGGTCCCGGGGCGTCCGACGCCCCCGGCGGCCGCGCCGAGGCCCGCCGCCGGGCCCGGGGCTCGCGCGTCCGCAAGGCCCGCCGGGCGGGGCGCCGACCGCGGCCCTGGTGGATCGAGGTGCCCGCGATGGCGGCGGTCGGCCTGGTGGTCGCCCTGCTGATCAAGACCTGTCTGTTCCAGGTGTTCACCATCCCGTCCGGTTCGATGGAGAACACGCTGCGGATCGGCGACCGGGTCGGCGTGAACAAGTTCGCTCCGCTGACGGGCTGGAAGCCGGAACCCGGGCAGCCGGTGGTGTTCAAGGATCCGGGCGGCTGGCTCCCGCCGCAGCCGACCGACTCGAACCCCCTCACCAACGCGGTGACCTCGGTGCTGAGCTTCGTCGGGCTGGTCCCGCCGAAGGACGACAACTACCTGGTCAAGCGGGTCGTCGCGACCGGCGGCCAGACCGTGCAGTGCGCGGGCAGCACGCTGACCGTCGACGGGAAGAAGGTCGACGAGCCGTACCTGCACCCGGGCGACGACTCCTGCGCCGGCCTGAACTTCGGCCCGGTGACGGTGCCCTCGGGCTCCGTCTGGGTCGAGGGCGACCACCGGAGCGACTCGGCGGACTCCCGCTACCACCAGCGCGGCCCGGGCGGCGGGGCCGTGCCGGTGGCCAACGTGGTCGGGCCGGTGGCGGCCGTCGTGTGGCCGCTCAACCACCTCGACTGGTTCGGCTGGGTCGGTCGCTGACCCCCCGCTCGGCGGCCACCCGCTCCCGGTCGGCCCGAGGACCCCGGTCGACCGGGGAGTCCCCGGCGACCCGCGAGCCGCTCTGCGCGCCAGGCCCGCCCGGCCCGTCCGGCCGGTGCAGCTCGTCGAGCCCGTCCGGGACGCCCGGGACGGCGGCGCCGGCGACGGCTGCGGCCACCGTCTCCGGGTCGGCCGGCGGCTTGCTGGCCTGCGCCGCGAACGCGCCCGCCAGCACCAGCAGACCACCGGCGATCTGCGGCAGGCCGAGGTGCTCGCCGAGCAGGACCCAGGCCAGCACGGTGGCGACGACCGCCTCGAGGTTGGCCACCACCCCGGCGATGGGCGGCGAGAGGTAGCCCACGGAGATCACGCCGGTCAGGTAGGCGAGCACGGTCGCGACCAGGATCATCCAGGCGGCCGGGAGCAGCGCGGGCACCGTGTGCCCGTTCATCAGCACGGATCCGCCGAGCGGGCTCCAGTCGGCCTCCCACGGCCGAGTGAAGGCGGTGAGCAGGACGGCGCCGATCAGCAGGCCGTAGGCGCTGACCGCCATCGGGTCGACGGGCCGCTCGCCCCGGCGGCCGGCGTCGGCGAGCAGGAAGTAGCCGACCTGGCAGCAGGCAGCGCCCAGGGCGAAGAGCACGCCGAGCGCGTCGAAGCCGAGGCCGTTCCAGACCTCCACCACGCAGGCCAGTCCGCTCACCGCGACCCCGGCGCCGATCGCCGCGCCCCGGCTGATCGGCTTGCGCTGGACGAACTTGACGTAGCCGATGAGCAGCGGCGGGCCGAGGTACTCGATGAGCAGGGCGACGCCGACCGGGATGCGGGAGATCGCCGCGAAGTAGCAGGCCTGGACGCCGGCGACGGCGAGCAGGCCGAAGCCGAGCAGCAGGCCGGGGCGGCGCAGGACGGCGTCCCGGTGCCGGTAGGCGATCGGGAGCAGGGCCACGGCCGCGCCGGTGACCCGGAGCCACACCACGTGCAGCGGTGAGAGGCCGGCCTCGATCAGCGGCTTCGCGGCGGTGCCGGAGCCTCCGAAGGCGAAGGCGGAGACCAGGGCGAGGCTGAGGCCGAGGGTCCTGCCGGTGGGGCGGGTGGATGGGGCTGTTGATCCGTGCACCGACGCATTGTGACAGTCATACCGGAGCTTCGGTAAGGCGCCATTCCGGCATTTGGTCCTGCACGGAACTGTGCGCAGCGGCGCAATCACCTGCGCCGCCCCGCACCCGCCCGCGCACCCGCCCCGCAGGCCGCCCGAGGCACCGCGAACCCCCTGGCCGGCGCCCCGCGCCCGCGCCCCGGGTTCGGGGCCCGAACCGGAACCCCCGCTACTGACCGGAGGACGTCCCCGCCCCGGCCAGCGCGTCCGTCCCGCCGGTGGGCTGGGTGGTCGGCTGGGTGGTCGGGGCCGTGGTCGGGCCGGTGGTCGGCGTCGGCCTCGTGGTGGGCTTGGTCGTGGGCTTCGTCGTCGGCTGGGTGGTCGGCGGCGCGGTCGGCTGCCCGGTGGCGGGGTCGGTGGGCGCGGTGGTGGCACCGCCGCCCGGGTTCGGCCCGCCCGACGGCGTCGACGCACCGGAGCCGTTGCCGTTGCCGTTCCCGGAGCCGGTCCGGGACCCGTCGCCGGGCTGGGCGCCCGGTGCGGTGGTGGCGCCCGAGCCGGTGCCGGTCGACGGCGTGGCGCTGGGCGAGAACGGCGCGGTCGGCAGGTCGCCGGGGTCGGCGGAGTCGCCGCCGTCGGCCGGGTCCGGGAAGTCGGAGACCGGCAGCCCCTTGAGCGCGGCCTTCATGTAGCCGGTCCAGATCTGCGCCGGGTACTGGCCCCCCGCCGCGCCGTCGATCCCGCCGACGCCGCTCAGGCTGACCTGCGCGCCGGTGCCCGGCTCCTGGCCGAACAGGGCGACGGAGGTGACCAGCTCGGGGGTGTAGCCGACGAACCACACCGACTTCTGGTCGTCGGTGGTGCCGGTCTTGCCGGCCACCGGGCGCCCGAGCGCCTTGGCCCGCCAGCCGGTGCCGCCCGGGTCGCTCACCACGCCCTGGAGCATCGAGGTGACCTCGTTCGCTGTGTCCGAGCTGATCGCCTGGGTGGTCTTGTGGGCGGGCAGCGGGACGGCCTCGCCCTCGCGGTCGACCGACTGGACCAGCCACGGGGTGATCTGCTTGCCGCCGTTGTCCAGCGTGGCGTACACGCCGGCCATGTCGAGGACGCTGGGGGTGGCCGCACCCAGCGGGATGGACGGGACCGGATCGAGCCCCGGGGTGTTGCCGGGCAGGCCCAGCGCGACGCCGGTGTCCTTGACCTTCTGCAACCCGGTGTCCTGGGCCAGCTGCGCGAAGGCCGAGTTGACCGACCAGTCGGTGGCCTGCTGCAGGGAGATCTGGCCGTAGCTCTTGTCGCCCTCGTTCGGCGGCGCGTACGGGGTGCCCTTGCCGCCGCGGACCTTGCGGCCGCTGGTGCCGTCGTAGACGGTGCGCGGGGTGACGGTCCGGCCGTCCTGGGTCTTGGCGTCGTTCTCGAACGCGGCGGCCAGGGCGATCGCCTTGAAGGTGGAGCCGGCCTGGTAGTCCCGCCGGGTCGCGTTGTCGACGTAGTGCTTGACGTAGTCCACGCCGCCGTAGAGGGCGACGACCGCCCCGGTCTTCGGGTCCACCGAGACGGCGCCGGCCTGGGCGGCCGCGTCCTTCTTCCGCTTGTCCGGGTTCAGGGTGTCGTGCAGCTGCGTCTGGACGGAGTCCTGCAGGGCCTGCTGGCGGCCCGGGTCGATGCTCAGCTTGATCGTGTAGCCGCCCTTGGCCAGCTCGCTCTCGCTGATGATCTGGTTGGCGGTGAGGTACTGGGTGGCCTCGTTGACCAGGTAGCCGGACTGGCCGGACAGGCCGGGGTTGGGCTGCGGGTCCCTGACGTCGGGGAAGGTGGTGGCGGCGCGGTCGGCGGCGGAGAGCCAGCCCTCCTTGACCATGCCGTCCAGCACGTAGTTCCAGCGGTTGACGGCGTTCTGCTTGCCGGCCGGGGTCGCGGTGGCCACGTCGTAGGCGCTCGGCGCGTTCAGCAGGGTGGCCAGGTAGGCGCCCTGGGCGGGGGTGAGCGCGGAGGCGTCGACGCCGAAGTACGCCTGGGCGGCGGCCTGGATGCCGTAGGCGCCGCGGCCGTAGTAGGAGGTGTTCAGGTAGCCGGAGAGGACCTCGTCCTTGCTCTCGGTGGCGTCCACCTTGATGGCTATGAACAGCTCCTTCACCTTGCGGGTGACGGACTGCTTCTGGTTCAGGTACGTGTTCTTCACGTACTGCTGGGTGATCGTGGAGCCGCCCTGGGTGCCCTCTCCCTTGGCGGTGTTGACCGCGGCCCGGAGCAGGCCCTGCACGTTGACGGCGCCCTCGTGGTAGAAGTTGCGGTCCTCGGCGGCCAGCGCGGCGTGCTGCGCGGCGGGGGACACCTTGTCCAGCCCGACGTTCTGCCGGTTGGTCTGCCCGGTGCGGGTGATCACCGAGCCGTCCGCGTAGAGCCAGGTGTTGCTCTGCGCGGTGGCGGCGGCGTGCGCGTCGGGGACCTTCACCAGCGCGACGCCCAGGGCGAACAGGCCGACGCCGAGCAGCAGCGCCACGGCGAGGCCGAGCAGGCTCATCCGCCAGGTGGGGAGCAGCCGGCGCCAGCCGGTCCGCTTCGGACGGCGGGGCTTCTTGCCCCCGGGCGCGGGGGCGGTGCGCTTGAGGCGCTCGACCGGCCGGAGGCCGGCCAGCAGCGCGCGACGGCCGCTCTGGGCGTTCTCGGACAAGGCGCGGCCTTTCCTGCGGGCGGACGGACCGGCCTGCACAGACGGGGACATCGACGGTTGGGGACCTTTGCCCCGATTCCGGTTTACTGCCCAGGACGAGCCGGGCGGGCCGGATGGCTCCGCCGGAACGGCAATCGAGACCGACATCACACGCAAAACGGACGTCGAGGGCCAAAAAATCGGGGAGCCTCTCGCTGTTGCGAGAGGCTCCCCAACTGTCTGTGCGCCGCCAGGGACTCGAACCCCGGACCCGCTGATTAAGAGTCAGCTGCTCTAACCAACTGAGCTAGCGGCGCCTGCTGACCTGGAAAACAATACACGGTTCCGGGGGGTGCTTCGAACCGGCCTCCGGGGGCCGCCCGGGCGCCCCGCCGGTGCCGCCGCCGAGGTGTCCGTTTCCGCCCGGTTGGGGTGCAGTTCGCCGCCGGTTAGGGTGGAACCGTGCCCAGCTCCCAGCCCGGACACCCGAACGTGCGGACGGCGACCGCCGCGCTGCTGCTGCTCAGTGCCGTGGCGTACACGGCCTGGGTGCTGGAGGTCGTGCTGAGCACCGGACTCGACCCGGTGCAGGCCTACATCAGCGAACTCGCGGCCGAGGACCAGCCGCTGGGCGGCCTGTTCCGGGCCACCGACCTGGTCGCCGGGCTCAGCGTGCTCGCCGCCGCCGTCACCGCGCTCGCCGGAGGCCGGGCCCGGCCCCGCGCTCCCCGCCCGGGGCGCCGACAGGCCCTGGTCGGCTGGTCCGCCCTGGCCCTGTTCGGTGCGGCGACGGCCGCCGACTCCCGGTTGCCGCTCAGCTGCGCCCCCACCAGCGACGAGATGTGCGCCGCCCGGGAGACCGCCGGGCTCGTCCCGGCGACCCACACCGCGCACGCCGTCACCAGCAGCCTGGCCATGCTCGGCGCGCTCACCGGAATGGCCGTGCTCACCCTCGCCGCCCGCCGGTACGGGTGGTGGCCGCCGGTGCGCAGGGCCGGGCCGTGGCTGCTCGGCGCCGAGCTGCTCGCCACCGGCTGGAGCCTCGCCGCGATCGCCGCCTTCGAGGCCGGTCGCGGCACCTGGGCGCTCGGGGCCGGGCAGCGGCTCCAGGTGCTGTTGGTCGCGTGCTGGCTGGCCGTGCTGGCCCGCGGCCTGGCCCGCCCGGACGGTGCGGCGGAGAACGCGAGGGTCGGGGCGACGGGCGACGTGACGGTCGGCGCGGCGGCGAACCGGGCACCCGGGGCGGCGGCGACACCTGAGCCCGGCGCGGACCGGCGGGCCGGTCGGCCCGGGGGCCGGGGCCCCACATGACCGCACCCGCCGCCCCCCGCACCCGGGCGCGCTTCCTGCGCGTGGACGGCGTCCCGCTGCACGTCCGCGTCGAGGGCGGCGGCCCGGTCTGCCTGCTCACCGGCGGCCTCGGCAGCAGCTGGTTCGACTGGGACCTCGTCGTGCCCTTCCTCACGCCGTACCGCACCGTCGTCCGCTTCGACCGTCCCGGTTACGGGCTGAGCGCTCCGGAGCCCGCCGCGGGGCGGCCCGTGCCGACGCTGGCCGGCGAGGCCGAGCGGATCCGCGCGGTGCTGGACGGGCTCGGGCTGGCCGGCCCCTGCACCGCCGTGGGCCACTCGCTGGCCGCCTTCCACGTCGAGGCGTTCGCCCGGGTGCACCCGGACCGGGCCGCCGGGCTGGTCCTGGTCGACGGCAGCGTCGAGCCGGCGGCCCGGCCGTACCCGGCCCCCGCCGCCCGCGACCTGGCGGCCAGGGCGCTCGCCGGGGCCGCCACCGCCGTGGCCGTGCCGTACCTGTTCGGTCCGGCCGCCCGCCGGGCGGTGGCCCGGCTCTGCACCGTCCGCCGCGAGGACCTCGCCCCGCCGCCGCTGGTCCGGCGCTGCTACCGCACGGGCCGGTCGCTGCGCGCCCTGCTCCGGGAGAACACGAGCTACCTCGACATGGCCGCCGAACTGGACGTGCTGCGTGCCGCCCGGCCGTTGCCCGAGGGGCTGCCGGTCACGGTGCTGGCCGCCGACGACGGGTGCCGGACCCGCCGGACGGAGGCCTGGCTGGCCGGGCAGCGGGAGCTGGCAGCGCTGCTCGGGGCCGACTACCGCCCCACCGCCCCCGCCGGACACCTGGTGATGTTCGACCGCCCGGACGCGGTGGCCTCGGCCGTCCTCGACACCGGCTGACGCCCCGGGGCTCCGGTGCCACCCGGCCCGGAAACGCCTCAGGCCGCCCACCGGAGTGGACGGCCTGAGACCTTGCCATGTGCGCCGCCAGGGACTCGAACCCCGGACCCGCTGATTAAGAGTCAGCTGCTCTAACCAACTGAGCTAGCGGCGCCTGCTGACCTGGAGAACATTACACGGCGCCGGGCCGATCCGCCGAATCGCTTTCGAGTGGTCACCCACCGTGACGATCCGCGGTCGGCCCGGCCGGCCTACGCCGCCGGGAAGTGGCACGCCGCCTGGTGGTCCGACGCCCCGGCCGCAGCCCCCGGCCGCTCCCCGAGGCCCGGCCCGTCCCCGAGGCCCGGCCCGTCCCCGAGGCCCGGCCGCTCCTGCTCGCACCGCGCCCGCTCGGCGGAGCCGGTGAGCCCGGCGTACACCGGGCAGCGGGTCCGGAAGGCGCAGCCCGTGCGGCGCTCGGTGGGGGAAGGAGGGTCCCCGGCGAGCAGGATGCGCTCCCGGGCGCGTTCGGCGGCCGGGTCGGGCAGCGGGACGGCGGAGAGCAGGGCCCGGGTGTAGGGGTGCCGGGGGCGTTCGAAGACGGCGGAGACCTCGCCCTGTTCGACGGTCCGTCCGAGGTACATGACGCTGACCCGGTCGGCGAGGTGCCGGATCACCGAGAGGTCGTGGGAGACGAACAGGTAGGAGAGGCCGAGCTCGGCCTTGAGCGACTGGAGGAGGTTGAGCACCCCGGCCTGGATGGAGACGTCCAGTGCGGAGACCGGTTCGTCCAGCACCAGGAGCTTCGGCCGGACGGCCAGGGCCCGGGCGATGGAGACGCGTTGGCGCTGCCCGCCGGAGAACTGGTGCGGGTAGCGGACGGCGTGCGCCGGGTCGAGGCCGACCTGGCGCAGCAGCTCGGGCACCCGGCGGGCGATCTCGCCGGCGGCGGCGTGCTGGGCGCGCAGCGGCTCGGCGACGATGTCGCCGATCGGCATCCGGGGGTCGAGGCTGGCCATCGGGTCCTGGAAGACGATCTGCAGTTCGGCGCGGAGCCGGTGGGCCTCGGCCCGGGTGAGCTCGGCCGTGTCGCGGCCGAGCACCTCGATCCGGCCGGTCTCCGGGGCGGCGAGGTTCAGCAGTTCGAACAGGGTGGTGGACTTGCCGGAGCCGGACTCGCCGACCAGGCCGAGGGTCTCGCCCTCCCGCAGGTCGAGGTCGACGCCGTCGACCGCGTAGACCTCGCCGACCCGGCGCTTGAACACCGTCCCCTTGAGGAGGGGAAAGGTCTTTCCGAGGCCGCTGACCGAGAGCACCGGGGCCCGCGAGCCGCGGTCCGCCGGGGCGGCGGCGGCCGGCGGCAGCGCCGGCACCGGGTAGACCTCGGCGGGTGCGGGCCGGCGCCCGGCCAGCTCCGCCGAGCGCACGCAGGCCGCCAGGTGCTCCCCGTCCCCGTCCCCGGCTCCGCCCCCGGTCAGCGGCGGCTCCGCGGTCGTGCAGCGCTCCTCGGCCATCGGGCAGCGGGCGGCGAACGGGCAGCCCGGCGGCAGGTCGGCCATCGGCGCGGGGGTGCCGGGGATCGGCACGAGGGCGCCGCTGCGCCCGTCCAGCCGGGGCACCGCACCGATCAGCCCGAGGGTGTAGGGGTGCTGAGGGGCCGTGAACAGCTCGTCCACCCCCGCCGACTCGACCACCCGGCCCGCGTACATCACCGCGACCCGGTCGGCCATGCCGGCGATCACCCCGAGGTCGTGGCTGACCAGGACCAGGGCCGCGCCGGTCTCCCGCCGCGCGGTGCGCAGCACGTCCAGCACCTGGGCCTGGATGGTGACGTCCAGGGCGGTGGTGGGTTCGTCGGCGAGCAGGACGTCGGGGTCGTTGGCGATCGCCATGGCGATCATGGCGCGCTGGCGCATGCCGCCGGAGAACTCGTGCGGGAAGCTGTCCAGGGCCCGTCCGGGGTCGGGGATCCCCACCAGTTCGAGGAGTTCGGCGGCCCGGCGGCGGGCGGCGGCCCGGTCGACCCGCTGGTGGATGCGGACCGCCTCGGCGATCTGGTCGCCGATCCGGTAGACCGGGGTGAAGGCGGACAGCGGGTCCTGGAAGACCATCGCGACCCGGCGGCCGCGGATCGCGGCGAGCTCCCGGCCGGGCAGTCCGACCAGCTCCCGCCCGTCCAGTCGCACCGAGCCGCGGAGTTCGGCGGTACCGGGCAGCAGGCCGAGCACGGACAGCGCGGTGACGGACTTGCCGGAGCCGGACTCGCCGACGATGCCGAGGGTCTCGCCGCGCCGCAGCGTGAGGTCCACCCCGCGGACGGCGGGGACCGGGCCGTGCGGCCCGGCGAAGTCCACCCGGAGGTCCCGGACGGCGAGCAGGGGGGTGTCGACGGTGGTGGTCACGGGCGCTTCCTACGGGCGGAGCGGCGGCGGGGCGCGCTCCCGGCGGTGGGGTCGAGGGCGTCGCGCAGCCCGTCGCCGATCAGGTTGACGGCGAGGACGAACAGCACCAGCAGTCCGGCGGCGAAGTAGAACATCCAGGGGAAGACCGGGGCCTCGCTGGTGCCGGCGGCGAGCAGGGTGCCGAGCGAGACGTCCGGCGGTTTGACGCCGAACCCGAAGTAGGAGAGCGCGGTCTCGCTCATCACGGCGCCGCCGACGGCGATGGTCGCGTCGATGATGAGGAAGGAGGCGACGTTCGGCAGGACGTGCCGGGTGATGATCCGCAGCGGCCGGACGCCCATGAACCGTGCGGCGCGGACGAACTCGCGCTCGCGCAGGGAGATGGTCATCGAGCGGACCACCCGGGCGGTGATCATCCAGTTGAACAGGGCGAGCAGCAGCACGAAGGCGATCCAGCCGGCGCTGCGCAGCCGGGGCGAGACGACGGTGATGATCAGGAAGCTCGGGAAGACCAGCAGGAGGTCCACCAGGAACATCAGCACCCGGTCGGTCCAGCCGCCGAAGTAGCCGGCGCAGGCGCCGACCAGGGAGGCCAGCACGGTGGAGAACAGCGCCACCAGCAGGCCGATCACCAGGGACTTCTGCAGGCCCCGGACGGTCTGCGCGAACACGTCCTGGCCGATCCCGTTGGTGCCGAACCAGTGCTCGGCGGAGGGGGGTCGGTGCAGCGCGGTGAAGTCGGGGGTGGCGTAGTCCCAGGGCGTGAGGTACGGCCCGCCGAAGGCGAGCACGAACAGCAGCAGGACGACGACGGCTCCGGCGAGGGCTCCGCGGGCGGCGAGCAGCCGGGTGAGGACGAGCCGCCCGCGGCCGGTGGTCCGCGGCGCGGGGGCGGGGGCGGGCGCGGCCGGCTCCGCGGCGATGGTGGTCACGTCAGGTCACCTCCGGTCAGGACCGCACGCGCGGGTCGAGGGCGGCGTGCAGGGTGTCGGCGAGGAAGCCGGAGGCGAGGACGACCACGGCGGTGAACAGGTTGACCGCCACCACGGAGTTGACGTCCTGTTCGTTGATGGACTGGATCAGCCATTCGCCCATGCCGTGCCAGCCGAAGATGGTCTCGGTGAAGATCGCGCCGGTGAAGACGCCCAGGAAGCTGTAGGCGAACATCGTCGACATCGGGATCACGGCGGTCCGCAGCCCGTGCTTGAGCAGCGCCCGGCGCCGGGTGAGGCCCTTGGCCTCGGCGGTGCGCAGGTAGTCGGAGCCGAGCACGTCGAGCATGGTGCCGCGCTGGTAGCGGCTGTAGGTGGCGAGGCCGCCGAGGGCGAGCGAGACGGTGGGCAGCAGCAGGTGCAGCGCCCAGTCGGCGAGGTGGGCGCCGAGTCCGCCGGTCAGCCCGGGGGTCTCGTAGCCGGTGAACGGGACGACGTCGTGGCCGGCCGCGTCCTTGGCGGCGATGGCGCCGTTCTTGAGGAACAGGGCGACCAGGAAGACGGGGGTCGAGAGCAGGACGAAGGAGGTCACGGTGAGCAGCCGGTCGGAGAACCGGTACTGCCGGACGGCGCCCCACGCCCCGACGGCGACGCCGAGGAGCATGCCGAGCAGGCTGCCGACCAGCAGCAGGCGCAGCGAGACCCAGACCCGGCGGCCGAAGTCGTCGGTGACCGGGGTGTCGTGGATGGTCCGGCCGAGGTCGCCCCGGAGCAGGCCGCCGGCCCAGTGGCCGAAGCGTTCGACGACCGGCGTGCGGTCGTTCAGGTTGAGCGCGGTGAGCTGGCGCTCCACCGACTCGGCGGCGGGGCGCGGGACCTTGGCGTCGAAGTAGGTGCGCGGTTGCAGGGCGGTCGCGGATATCGCGTACGCCAGGAACACGGCGGCGATCAGGAGCACGGCGTAGTAGCTCAGCCGCTTCGCCAGGTAACGGAGCATCAGCGTCCGCCCGGGGTGGCGGGGGCGGGGCCGACGCGTCTGGTGGGCATCGGGTGGTGGCCTTCGGTCGGAGGCCCGTTCCGGGCCCTCTGGGAAACAGCAGGTCAGAGTCTTGCACCGGCGCACGGCCGGGGTGTTGCGGTGGTGTTGCCGCGTGTGACGTCTGGATCAGGTGTGCGTTCCTCCCCCTGGTGGCGGATCTGATCCGCTGTTACGTTCTGCTGGCCCGGTGCCGAATTGGCTGCCCACGCTCAAGCCCCGCCACACCTCGCGCGGCCCAACTCCCGCTCTGAAGAACTCAGAAGAACTCACCAGGGGGACTCCCATGGACGCTTCCACCACGGCCCGCCGTCTCGGCCGGGCCACCGCCCTCGCGGCCGCCGTCGCGCTGGCGGTCACCGCGTGCACCTCGGGCGGGGGCGGGTCGGCCGACACCGTGGCCAAGAGCGAGCCGCCGAGACAGGACTCCCAGGACATCAACGCCAAGCCGCTGGACCAGGTCAAGGACGGCGGCGAGCTGCGCCTGCCGCTCTACCAGTGGATCAGCCAGTGGAACCCGTTCCAGGTGGACGGCACCTACGGCGACGCGGTCTCGATCATGCGCGCGCTGGAGCCGTCGCTGTTCAACACCGACCCCTCCGGCAGCTTCCTGCCGAACACCGACTACCTGCTGGATGCCAAGGTCACCTCGACCTCGCCGCAGGTGATCACCTACAAGCTCAACCCCAAGGCCAAGTGGTCGGACGGGAAGCCGCTGAGCTACCTGGACTTCAAGGCGGACTGGCAGACCAGCAACGGCAAGGACCCGGCGTACAACATCTCCGACCCCTCCGGCTACGAGCAGATCTCCGCCGTCGAGCAGGGCGCGGACCCGTCCGAGGTGAAGGTGACCTTCTCGGAGCCGTACGCGGACTGGCAGAACCTGTTCCGCCCGCTGATCCCGGCGGCCGGCATCGCCACCCCGGACGACTTCAACAAGGGCTGGGTGGACAGGATCCCGATCACCGCCGGCGCGCTGAAGGTCGGGTCGGCGGACAAGACCGCGCAGACCCTGACCCTCGTCCCGGACCCGGCCTGGTGGGGCACCCGGGCCAAGCTCGACCGGATCACCTTCCGGGTGATGTCCCAGTCGGCGACCACCCAGGCGTACCTCAACAACGAGATCGACCTCGCCACGGCCGGCACCGCGACCGCGTACGGGCAGCTCAAGGACGCCAAGGACACCGTGATCCGCAGCGCGAGCCCGTGGGACGAGGTGCACATATCCTTCGGCGGCGGCGGCGCGCTGGCCGACCAGAAGGTCCGCCAGGCGCTCGGCAAGGCGCTCGACCGGTCCGCGTTGATCAAGATCGCCAACAACGGGGTGCCGGTGGAGTTCAAGCCGCTCGGCAACCACATCCTCATGCCCAACCAGGCCGGCTACCAGGACAACTCCGGCGAGTGGGCCAGGTTCGACCTCGCCGCGGCCAGGAAGCTGCTGGACGAGGCCGGCTGGAAGGACGCCGGCAGCGGTCAGCCGCGCACCCGGGACGGCAAGCCGCTGGAGCTGCACTGGGTGGTCAACGACGCCACCCCGCAGGCCCAGATCGACCTGGCCACCGCGGCGGCGGCGATGTGGCAGGCGGCCGGCGTCAAGGTCGACCTGGACAAGGTGCCGTCCAACGACTTCTTCACCAAGTACGTGAACCCGGGCAAGTTCGAGATCGCGAGCTGGCGCAACACCGACTCCTTCCCGCTCTCCAAGAGCCTGCCCAACTTCCGCCTGCCGGTGGGCGACAACACCTTCAACAACCCGTCCCGGCTGGGCAGTCAGGAGATCGACGGCCTGCTGAAGAAGGCGGCCGGGACGGTCGACGCGGCGGAGGCCGCGAAGCTGTACAACCAGGCGGACGCGAAGATCTGGGAGCTCGGCCACACCGTCGAGCTCTACCAGCGGCCGGTGGTGCTGGCGACGCGCAAGGGCCTCGCCAACTACGGCGCCTTCGGGCTCGCGGGGGAGGACTACGCCAAGGTCGGCTGGGAGAAGTAGCCCCCGTCGCGGGTGCGGCGGCACCGGCCGCACGGCAGGCGCTGGCGAGCAGCGCGGTGATCACGAGGCCGGTGGTGCGGACACGGCTGGGTCGGCTGCGCCGCCCCCGCTGTCCTGCCACCGGCCTTGACCTTCCGCGTTGCCCGCAGGCCGCCCGTGTCGTGGGGCCCCGCAGGGCCCGCGCTCTTCCAACCGGGGACGAATCTAGCCGGACGGTCCGGCGGGTCGCGCGCGCAGCGCGCGGGCGCGCCCGGAAACCCGTCGCGCTGTCACCCGGTTCGCGCACCCGGACGTCAACTACGGCTGACGGCAAGGAAAAAAGGGGCGAACTGGCGCATCGTGCCCAGGTGTACGAACGGCCGGACCCGTCGCGCCGGTGCGTGCGCCGGGCCCGGGCCGCTGCCAGGATGCGCGGGAGAGCCCGCCCCTCCCACCCCGGAGCAGCACCGATGGCCAGCGATTCCGCCGCAGCCCCCCACCCGCGTCCCGCCGATCCGCGCCCGGTGCGCCGGATGGTCCCGCGCGACCGCAACGAGCCGCACCGGGTCGCCACCCCGCTGGAGCTCTTCTTCGACCTCTGCTTCGTGGTCGCGGTCGGGCAGGCCGGGCGCGAGCTCGCCCACGACCTGGCGGCCGGCCACTACGGCGAGGGCCTGCGCGGCTACGTCCTCGCCTTCTTCGCGATCTGGTGGGCCTGGATGAACTTCACCTGGTTCGCCTCCGCGTACGACTGCGACGACGTGCCGTACCGGCTCACCACGCTGGTGCAGATCGCCGGCGTGCTGATCCTCGCGGCCGGGGTGCCGCGCCTGTTCGCCACCCAGGACCTGACGCTGGCGGTCACCGGGTACGTGGTGATGCGCCTGGCGATGGTCACCCAGTGGCTGCGCGCGGCGGCCAGCGAGCAGGGCGAGGCGAGGCGGGTCGCACTGCGGTACGCGCTGGGGATCACGCTGTGCCAGATCGCCTGGGTGGTGCTGCTCTTCCTGCCGGACGCCGCCCGGCCGTACGTCATCCCGATCGGCGTGCTGGCCGAACTGGCCGTGCCGGTGGTGGCCGAGCTGCGGATGCAGACCACCTGGCACCCGCACCACATCGCCGAGCGGTACGGGCTGTTCACCCTGATCGTGCTCGGCGAGACGGTGGCGGCGGCGACCATCGCGGTGCAGTCGGCGGTGGACGAGCACGAGGGGCTGGGCCGGCTGCTGCCGGTGGCGGCCGGCGGCCTGCTGATCTGCTTCTCCGCCTGGTGGATCTACTTCGCCCGGTCGGTGCACGAGCACCTGCGCTCCAACCGGCAGGCCTTCGCCTGGGGCTACGGCCACTACCTGGTGTTCGGCGCGGCCGCCGCGATCGGCACCGGGCTGGAGGTGGCGGTGGAGTCGGCCGTGCACAAGGCGGAGATCTCGGCGACGGCGGCCACCGCGACCGTCACCGTGCCCACCGCGCTCTACCTGTTCACCGTCTGGCTGCTGCACTCCCGGCACACCAAGACCGGCCTGGCGCAGGCGCTCGCCCCGGCGGGGGCGGTGCTGGTGCTGGCCTGCACCGCGCTCGGCGGCTCCGGGGTGCTCGCGGCGGGCCTGGTCTGCGCGCTGACCGTGGCGGTCGGGGTGGTGCTGCACACCCGCGAGGGCTGACCGCGCCGCCGGGAGGCCGGCCGCACCGGGCCGGGCCGGGCGGGGCGGGACCGGCCGGGTCGGGCGCTCCGGCGGGACCCGGCCGGTCCGGTCAGGCGCACTCCAGCAGGACCGGCTCGTGCCGGGCCAGCCAGTCCAGGTACGCCGGGTTGACCCTGGCCAGGTCCAGGTAGGCGGCGCGCAGTTCGTCGTACAGCGTGTCCAGGGCGGGTGGGCTGAGCGAGCGCGCCCGCCAGGTGAACAGCAGCCGGACGGCCAGCGGGTCCCCGTGCACGGGGCGCACCACGGTGCCCGGCCCGGGGGCGGAGGTCGGCTGGCACGGCCGGACGGCCTCGCCGGAGGCGACCAGTTCGGCGGCGGTCGCGTTGTCCCGGACCTGGACGACCCGGGGGTTGAGCCCGGCCTCGCTGAACACCCGGCGCATCGCCGCGTACTCGTGGTCGGCGGTCGGGTCGACCATCCAGGTGTCCTCGGCGAGGTCGGCGAGGTGGACGACCGTCCGGGCGGCGGCCGGGTGGCCGGTGGCGAGCGCGACGAACTGCGGCTCCCGGGCCATCAGCACCCGGTGCTCGGCGTCCGGCGGCACCCGCAGCGGGAAGCCCTCGCTCTCGTTCACGAAGGCCACGTCCAGCTGGTCGGCGGCGACCAGCCGCAGCAGCGCGCTGGCGGAGACGTCGACGTGGATGGTGGTGTCGGTCTCCGGAAGCCGTTCGTGGACCCGGCGCAGCCAGGCGGCGACCGCCCGGCTGCCCACGCTGCCGATGCGCAGCCGCCGCTGCCGCCCGGGCCCGGCCGCGTCGCGGGCCTCCTGGCGGGCGGCGGCGACCAGGGCGGCCATCTCGGCGATCACCGGCCGGGCCCGGGACAGCACCGAGTGGCCGAGCGCGGTGGGCCGGCTGCCGGTCTGCTCGCGGGTGAACAGGGCACCGCCGACGGCCCGTTCGATGCGGTGCAGCTGGGTGGTGAGGGAGGGCTGGGTCATGCCGAGTTGGAGCGCGGCCTTGCGGAGGCTGCCGGCGTCGGCGACCGCGCACAGCACCCGGAGGTGTCTCACGTCGAGCTCCACCCGGGGAGCATAGACGTCGACGGCCTTTCTCGCCAAGGACATGACAGAGGGTCAAGCGGCGGGGACCGGCGGTATGCGGCCGCGCTATCGCCGGTTGACATCATCCGCGCCGGGCGCGGACGGGTCGAAGCTCGGGTGCAGCGAATCCGCCCCGGCCCCGGTCGGGGCGCCCCACCGTCCGCCGCCGCCGCGTCCGGCCCCCACCGGTCCGGCGGTCGGCGCACCGCGAATCCGGAGCCCCCACATGAATCGATCCGTGCTGTCCGCCGCCCTCGGCCTGGCCCTCGCCGCGGGCCTCGCCGGCCTGCCCGCCACCGCCGTCGCCGCACCCGCCACCGCCCCGCCCGCCGCGGCCGTCCAGGGCTACACCGCCCCGGCGTACGCCGGTTCGGCCGCCGAGGCCGCGGACAACCAGGCGTTCTTCCGGGCCGTGACGGCCTCCGTCCGGGCCAAACGCGCCGCCAACCCGTGGCTGCAGACCGTCACCGTCACCTACGACACCGCCAACGCGCCCTCCTTCACCGGCCAGATAGCCCAGGCCGCGCAGATCTGGAACAGCTCGGTGCGCAACGTCCAGCTCCAGGAGACCGGCGGTGGCGGCGACTTCTCCTACTACGAGGGCAGCGACAGCCGCGGCTCCTACGCCAGCACCGACGGCCACGGCCACGGCTACGTCTTCCTCGACTACCAGCAGAACCAGGAGTACGACTCGCTCCGCGTCACCGCGCACGAGACCGGTCACGTGCTCGGCCTGCCCGACGACTACTCGGGCCCGTGCAGCGAGTTGATGTCCGGCGGCGGCCCCGGCCCGTCCTGCACCAATCCCTACCCCGACGGCAACGAGCGCGGCCAGGTCGACGCCCTCTGGGCGAACGGCGTCGCGCCCGCGAACTGACCGCCACCGCCGGCGAACACGCGCCCCGGCAGCCGAGTCGGCGCCGGCCTCGGGAGCAGCGGGCCGCCCGGCCGGAATCGGGCGGCCCGCCGCTTCGGTTACTTCCCCGCGCCGAGCCTAGCCCCCGGCGGAACCGAAAGCCAGGGGCACGCGCGGGTCAAGGCGAGGAAAAGGACGTTCCAAATCCCGCCGCCCGAAGGGGTATTGGGTCGGGCTATCACCGGTTGACATCATCCGCCCGCCCGCCGGGCTGCCCGAAGCTCTGGGACATCACCCGCTGACCAGGTGTCCCCCCAAGCCGGCCCCCAACCCGGCCGGACACCACCGGAATCGGAGCCCCCACATGAAGCGATCCGTGCTGTCCGCCACCCTGGGCCTCGCCCTCGCCGCCGGCCTCGCCGTGCTGCCCACCACCGCCGCGGCCGCCGCCACCCCCGCCGCGGCCGTCCAGGGCTACACCGCCTCGACGTACGCCGGCTCGGCCGCCGAGACCGCGGACAACCAGGCGTTCTTCCAGGCCGTGATGGCCTCCGCCAAGGCCAAGCAGGCCGCCAACCCGAACCTGGCCACCGTGGTCGTCACCTACGACGCCAGCTCGGCGCCGAGCTTCCGGAACCAGATCTCCCAGGCCGCACAGATCTGGAACAGCTCGGTCAGCAACGTCCAGCTGCGCTCCGGCTCGGCCGCCGACTTCCGCTACTACGAGGGCAACGACAGCCGCGGCTCCTACGCCAGCACCGACGGCCACGGGCGCGGCTACATCTTCCTCGACTACCAGCAGAACCGGCAGTACAACTCGGTGCGGGTGACCGCGCACGAGACCGGGCACGTGCTCGGCCTGCCGGACCACTACTCGGGCCCGTGCAGCGAGCTGATGTCCGGTGGCGGCCCCGGCACCTCCTGCACCAACCCCTACCCGAACAGCACCGAGCGCAGCCGCGTCAACTCCCTCTGGGCGCGCGGCTGATCCCCCGGTGACCGCCCCGGCCCGGCCGCCGTCCGCAGCGGCCGGGCCGGGGCGCCCGCGCGTCACGGCCCGTCTCCTGCCCGTCTCCTGCCCGACGGCGCGGCCGGCGTCGCGGTCCCGCGCGTCGCCCGGGCCGGGCGCCCGGCGTGCTCCGGGGCGTTGTCGGTGCCGCGTGCGAGCATGCGGACGAGATCCGTCCGACCGCCGCGACGGCTCCGGCCGGCGCCGACCGCTCCGGTCGTCCGTGCCGCCCGACCGTGAGGTGCCCGCCATGCCGCGCTCCGTCCCCGACCAGCTCGCCGACCTGCCCTACGCGGAGCTGCTCAGCCCGCACACGGGGGCGCTGCGCAGCGACGAGCACTACGACACCGTGCACTTCGACGGTGGCGAGCACACCGACGAGTCGGCCGCCGGGGCGGCCTTCCTGGAGTGCGCCTTCACCGGGGTCGCGCTCAGCGGGGTCAAGCTGCGCCAGGCCCGGTTCAACGAGGTCTGGGTGCAGGCCGGCCGCTGGGTGGCCTGCGACCTGAGCGACTCCGAGTGGCAGGACACCGCCGTCCTGGGCGGGGTGCTCGCCGGGGTGGCCGCGCACGGCTCGGCGCTGCGCCGGGTGGTGTTCCGGGGCTGCAAGCTGGAGGCGGTCAACCTGCGGGCCGCTGTCCTGCGGGACGTCGTCTTCGAGGACTGCCTGCTGCGCGACGTGGACTTCGGCGGGGCCAGGCTGACGGAGGTCTCCTTCCCCGGCTCGACGCTGGAGGAGGTCCGGCTGCGCGGCGCCACCCTGAGCGGGGCCGACCTGCGCGACGCCGCCCGGCTCGGCCTGGCGGACGGCCACGAGGGTCTGCGCGGGGCGGTCATCAGTTCCACCCAGCTGCTGGAGCTGGCGCCGCAGTTCGCCCACGCCCTGGGGATCACGGTGCGGGACCGCTGACCCCGGCCCCGCCGTCCCTCCGGCCCCGGCCCCCGCCGTCCCTCCCCGGGGTTTCCGCCGCCCGTTCAGCCCGCCGTCGTTCGGTGACGGCCGGACGAACAGTCCACCAACCCTGCCGCGGGCATCTGGTGGGCCGCTCGGGCCGCGGTGGAAGATGCTGCGCGATCGATGAGCCCCGACTTGTGTACACAACATCGCCAGCGAAGGGACGGGCCGGACTGATGGCCGAGCTGAGTCGTAGGAAGTTCGTCACGCTGTCCGGAGCCGCGGCGGCGGGCCTCGCCGTGGCCGGCAGCGGGGCGGCGGGGGCCGCCCCGAGCACCGCGGGAACCACCGCCACCACCGCCACCGCCACCACCGCCACCACCGCCACCGCCGGCCTCCGGCAGAGCGGCACCATCGCCGACGCGCAGCACGTGGTGATCCTGATGCAGGAGAACCGCAGCTTCGACCACTACTTCGGCACCCTGCGCGGCGTGCGCGGCTTCGCCGACCGCAGCGCCATCCAGATCTCCGGCGGCTACAGCGTCTTCAACCAGCCCAACGGGCTCGGCCGCCAGTACCCGTGGCAGTTCAGCCAGACCAAGCCGGCCGGCGGGGCCGACCCCGAGCGCCTCGCCCAGTGCAACGGCGACCTCGCGCACGGCTGGAGCGACCAGCACAAGGCCTGGAACGGCGGCAAGCTCGACTCCTGGGTCGCCGCCAAGGGCAACGTCCGCACCCTCGGGTTCCTCACCCGCCAGGACATCCCGTTCCACTACGCGCTGGCCGAGAACTGGACCATCTGCGACGCGTACCACTGCTCGGTGCTGAGCGCGACCGGCCCCAACCGCACCTACCACTGGTCGGGCCAGATCGACCCGGCCGGCGCCGCCGGCGGTCCGGCCTACGACGGCGGCGACGAGAAGGGCCTGCGCTGGCAGACCTACGCCGAGGCGCTGGAGAACGCCGGCGTGAGCTGGAAGGTCTACCAGAACGCCGCCGACAACTACGGCGACAACGCCCTGGCCTACTTCACCCAGTTCGCGAACGCCCCGGCCGGCAGCCCGCTGGCCGTCAAGGGCATGGGCTCGGTGCCCAAGGCCACCGGCCGCACCCCGGACGACATCGTCGCCGCGATCAGGGCCGACGTGCTCAACGGCACCCTGCCGCAGGTCTCCTGGATCGTCCCGGACCAGGCCTCCTCCGAGCACCCCTACGCCACCCCGGCCGACGGCGCGCACTTCGTCCACAACGTGGTCGACGCGCTGAACGCGAACCCGGACGTCTTCAACTCCACCGTCCTGTTCGTCAACTACGACGAGAACGACGGCTTCTTCGACCACGTCCCGCCGCCGGTCGCCCCGGCCGGCACGCCCGGCGAGTTCTACAGCGGCACCAACATCGGCCTCGGCTTCCGCGTCCCGCTGATCGCGGTCTCGCCGTGGACCCGCGGCGGCTGGGTCAACTCCGAGACCTTCGACCACACCTCGGTGCTGCGCTTCCTGGAGGCCTGGACCACCGCCCTCGGCACCCCGGCCACCTGTCCGAACATCAGCGACTGGCGCCGCCGCGTCTGCGGCGACCTCACCAGCGCCTTCGACTTCGCCAACCCGGTCTACGGCCTGCCCGCGCTGCCGGACACCTCGCAGACCATCGGCCTGTCCGCCTGCGGCCCGCTGCCCAACCCGGCGCCGGTGAACAACCAGCTGCCGCTCCAGGAGTCCGGCACCCGGCAGGCCCGCGCCCTGCCGTACCAGCCGAACGCCAACCTGGACCACCTGGAGTTCGGCTCCGGCGGGGTGATGAAGGTCTGGATCGCGATGGCCAACCAGGGCGCGGCCGCCACCAAGTCCGCGCACTTCGCGGCCTACGCCAACGCCTACCGCAGCGGCGGCCCCTGGCAGTACACCGTCGACCCGGGCGGCAGCACCAGCGACTTCTTCAACTGCGGCACCGGCTTCGGCGGCGGCCCGTACGACCTCACGGTGGTCGGCCCCAACCGCTTCCTGCGCCGCTTCAAGGGCGACGCCACGAAGGCGGGCAAGAACGCGGCCGTCACCGCCTCGTACGCGGTCGAGCCGGGCACCGGCAAGCTGGCGCTCTACTTCCGGCTCGCCAACTCCGGCAGCACCCCGCTCACCTTCACCATCGCGTCGAACAACTACCGCACCGACGGCCCCTGGACGTACCAGGTGCCGGCCGGCGGCAGCGTGAGCGACTACTTCAACGCGGTGGCCTACGGCAACGGCTGGTACGACTTCACCGTCACGGTGGACGCGGACGCCACCTGGTCGCAGCGGTTCACCGGGCACCTGGAGACCGGCGCGCCCAGCGTCAGCGGCTGACCGCACCCCTCAGTACAGCGGGCCCCGGGGGAACCACGGATCGTGGACCTCCCGGGGCCCGTAGGGCGTCAGCAGGGTGAGCGCCTGCGGCCCCGCCGCGTACTCCGCCAGCAGCACCGCGCCGTAGCGGGTCTCCAGTTCGGCCTGCACCGGCACCGGCAGCTTGCTCAGCGCGCGCCGCAGCTGGAGCGCGTCCCGCCGGCTGACCGGGTGCGGGGCCCGCAGCACCAGCCGCAGCGGGCTCAGCGGCCCGGCGACCGGCACCCCGCTGCCCAGCTCGTAGCCGACCGCGCCGATCGGGCCCCAGGCCAGCCGGTGGTCGGCGACCAGCCGGTCGACCTCCGGCAGCAGCGCCAGCGCCGGGACGTCGGCGAGCCGTCCGGGGGCCAGCCGGGCCCGCCGGGCCACCAGCTGCTCCGGCCGCAGGGTCCGGGCGACGGCCGCCCAGGGCGCCAGCGCGTCCAGGCGCTGACCGGGCCGCGCGCCGCACACCGTCACCGGGATCCACTGGTCGGGCGCCGGGGCGTCGTCCCGGGCGCAGCGCTGCGGGCCCGGCGCGGTCGGCGCCGCGAGCAGCACGGGCGCCCGCCCGACGGTGACCCACGGGTGCGCGCGCAGCACCGCCCGGGCCCAGGGCGGCAGTGCGCCGCCGGCGAGCGGCCGCAGCGAGCCCGGGCACTGCATCAGCAGCAGGTCGTGCGGTCCGGGCAGCCGTCCGTCCAGTGCGGCCAGCGGGCCGACCCGGCGGCGCGGTCCGTCGTGCAGGTCCTCGGCGGGGCGCCGGGTGGGGCGTTCGGGGTGGGCGACGGTCACAGCGGGCTCCAGACGGTGGACGTCAGATCGGCCGACGGCTCCACCCTGCGCCCGCCGCGGGCCGCCCCGCTACGGCCCTTGGACGCGTCCGACCGGGACCAAGGACTCAAGGTGCGGCGGTCCGGCACCGGTGTGAGAGTGGGGGCAGCCCGGTATCCGTCCGGAGGAGGAGTCATGGGCATCTTCGACAGGTTCCGCCACAAGACGCACGACACCGCCGGGCAGGACGCCACCGAGCGCGCCGCCCTGGCCCACGACGAGGCCGCCGACGCGTACAGCGACGAGGTCGAGCGGGCGCGGGGGACCCGCGAGTCGGAGCGGCTCTCCGCGCAGTCCGCGCAGGAGGAGGCCGACCGGCGCGCCGCCGAGAACATGACGGCCGAGGGCGACCCCTGGGACTGACCGGGCCGTGACCCCCGCGCCCCCCCCGGGTCCCGCGCCCGGGGGGATCAGCGCGTGCGCGGCGGCAGCGGCGGGCGCCGCAGGTCCGGCCGGGGCGTGGACTCCGGCGGGGGCGCCGCCGCGGGCAGGTCCTCCAGCAGATCCAGGGCGAGCTGGACGGCGGCGACCAGTTCGGGGTGGCGCCCGCGGGCCCAGTCCTGCGGGGTGCGCAGCACGTGCACGTCCGGTTCGACGCCGCGGTTCTCGATCGACCAGCCGAGGCCGCCGCCGAACCAGGAGGCGTTCTTCGGCACCGAGATCTGGGTGCCGTCGCCGAGGGTGTGCCGCCCGGTCATCCCGACCACCCCGCCCCAGGTCCGGTTGCCGATCACCGGGCCGAGGCCGAGCAGCTTGATCGCGGCGATGACCACGTCGCCGTCCGAGCTGGTCGCCTCGTCGGCAAGGGCCACCATCGGGCCGCGCAGCGCGTCCCGGGGCCAGCGGACCGGTTGGCGGTCCCGGCTGAAGTCCCAGGCGAGGACGTGCCGGGTGAGCTTCTCCAGCACCAGTTCGGAGACGTTGCCGCCGGCGTTGCCGCGCACGTCCAGCACCAGGGCGGGCTTGTCCAGCTCGCGGCGCAGGTCGCGGTTGAACTGGGCCCAGCCGGAGCCTCCGAGGTCCGGGATGTGCAGGTAGCCGCACCGGCCGTCGCTGAACTCCCGGACCAGGGAACGGCGTCTGGCCACCCAGTCCTGGTAGCGGATGGCCCGCTCGTCGGTCAGCGGGGTGACGGTGATCCGCCGCACCGGCCCGTCCGGGGCGCTGCGCAGCGCCAGCTCCACGGTGGTCCCGCCGGTGCCGGCCAGCAGCGGCAGCGGTCCGCGGACCGGGTCGACCGG
Organism: Kitasatospora sp. NPDC101176; assembly: GCF_044768035.1. NCBI lineage: Bacteria > Bacillati > Actinomycetota > Actinomycetes > Kitasatosporales > Streptomycetaceae > Kitasatospora > Kitasatospora sp. NPDC101176. Next base: position 53,348 of record NZ_JBIWPA010000011.1, on the reverse strand, counting down.
GCGGCCGCCGACGGTCAGCAGCTCGTCGCCGTCCCGCACGCCCTGGGCGGCCAGCGGGGCCCGGGCGCGCGGGTCGGAGGACTCGCCGGGCAGCACCCGGCTGACCAGCCAGCGCCCGTCGGGGGAGCGGTGCGCGTTGGCGCCGAGCAGGCCGAGCGGCTGCTGGGCGAGCGAGGGCCCCTCGCCCCGCCGGGACGGCGTGACGTAGGCGTGCGAGGTGCCGAGCTCGCCGAGGAGTTCGCGCAGCAGGTCGGCGAAGTCGTCCGGGGAGCAGATCCGCTCCAGCAGCGGCTCGTACTGGGCGACCAGCGCCGGCCAGTCCAGGCCGGACATCCGCTCGTCCCAGAACTGGTCCCGGACGATCCGGGCCGCCTCGTGGTAGGCCTGGTGCCACTCGGCGGCCGGGTGCACGGTGTGGGTGATCCGGCGCAGGTCGACGGTGGTGCCGGCGGAGGGGGCCCCGACCGGGACGATCCGCAGGGATCCCGCCGAGTACACCGCGACCGAGCCGCCGTCGCCGGAGACCGCGTAGCCGTCCAGCTTGTCGACCAGGGTGCTCCGGGTGCCGCGGGCCAGGTCGAAGTACTCCAGGGAGGGGCGCCCCGAGGTGTCGTCGGGGCTGGCGAAGGTCTGGCCGAGGGTGCCGGAGATCGGCCAGCGCAGCCAGACCAGGCCGCCGCGCACCGCGTCGGTGGCCGAGTACTTGGAGGCGATCACCGGGAACTGCACCAGCCGTTCGCCGATGCCCTGCGGTTCGACCCGGACGGTGCCGTCGCCGCCGCCGTCCCCGCGCGGGGCGCCGTCCCCGGCGGGGGCGGCGAACGGGGACGGCGTGTCGGCGGTGAGCGGCACGAGGTAGGGGCGGCAGCCCACCGGGAAGGAGAGGTCGCCGGTGTGCACGTCGTGCACCGGGTCGAAGCCGCGCCAGGACAGGAAGGCCAGGTAGCGGCCGTCCCGGGTGAACACCGGCTGCTCGTCCTCGAACCGGCCGTCGGTGACCTCGGTGATCGGCGCGGGGGCGTCGGTCCGGGTGAGCCGGATCCGGCGCAGCGAGCGCCCGGCCACCGGTTGGGACCAGGCGAGCCAGAGCGAGTCGGGGGAGAACCGGGCGCTGGAGACCGGCCCGTAGCCGGACGCGGCGATCTCGCGGACGGCCCCGTCCGCGGCGGAGACCAGCAGCAGCCTCCCGTCCGAGGAGGTGGCCGCCAGGTGCGCGCCGTCGGGGGAGGCGGTGAGCTCCAGGACCCGCCCCAGCCGGCCGGCCGCGAGCACCCGGTGCCGGTGCCGGCCGGCGCCGTCGTGCCCCGGGTCCGGGGTCGCCGGGTCGCCGTGCCCGGGAGCGCCCTCGTGGCCGGGCAGCGGCACCACCTCGACGGCGTCGGCGCCCTCGGCGTCGGTGATCCAGGCGACCTCGCCGGTGTGCCCGAGCATGACCGGCAGCCGGGTCCGCACGCCCGGGGTGTCGGCGAGGGCGCGGGCCGGGCCGTCCTTGTGGGTGAGCCAGTACTGGCTGCCGCGGACGGTGATCACCCCGGCCCGGCCGCTCTGGTCGCAGGCCAGGTCCTTGACCTGGGAGGCGGCGCTGACCTGGTACGGGCGGCGGCCGGCGCGGGCGCCGCCGAGCGGGACGGCCAGCCGGCGGGGGGCGGGGGCGTCCAGGCCGTCCAGCAGCCAGAGGTCGCTGGCGTGCTGGTAGACGATCCTGGTGCCGTCGGTGGCGGCCTCGCGGGCGTAGTAGGAGGCGTGGTCGGTGTGCCGGCGCAGGTCGGTGCCGTCGGGGCGGCAGGAGTAGAGGTTGCCGATGCCCTCGTGGTCGGAGAGGAAGGCGATCCGGTCGCCGACGGGCATCGGTGAGGCGAGGTGGCCGGGGTGGCCGGCCAGGACCTGCTCGCCGTCGACCCAGAGCCGGCCGGTGGCCCCGCCGCGGTAGCGCTTCCAGGCGGCGGGTTCGTGCGGGGCGGCGCCGGTGAGCAGGACGGTGCGCCGGCGGCTCATCTGGGCGTCGCCGACCGGGCCCCAGGGCATCCGGCGGCCGGGGGAGCCGTCAGGCGGCAGGGCGTGCGCCCAGGTGTAGTGGCCGAACGGTTCGTGGTACGAGGTGACGGCCAGGACCTCGCCGTCGGGCAGCCAGCCGCGCACCCGGGTGTCCTGGCTGCCCCAGTAGCTGAGCCGGCGGGCGCCGCCGCCCTCGACGGGGGCGGTCCACACCTCGGGGGTGAGGCTGAGCCAGCTGGTCCAGGCGAGGGAGCGGCCGTCGGGGGAGAGGCGGGGGTGGCTGACCCGGGTGCGGTCGCAGCCGATCCGCCAGGCCCGGCCGGTGCCGCCGGCGCCGTCCAGCGGGGCGATCCACACGTCGTCCTCGGCGGTGAAGGCGAGCAGGTCGCCGTGCAGGTGCGGGTAGCGGAGGTAGCCGGGCGGGGTCACCCCTCCATCCTTCGACGGGGTGTCACACCCGGCAACCGGGGCGGTTCCCCCGCCGACACCCCCGTCGGCCCCCGGCGCCCCGCAGCCGGTCTGGACCATTGACACCGAAGCGTCGGATCCACTTCAGTGGTCTAGTCCAACTAGGGTGCCAGGCCGGGCCGTTCCCCCCACTGGCGCGTGCTCCGGCGTGCCCTCGGACGTCCCCCACGACCGTGTCACCGCAGGAGCCCCCATGCCCAGAAGCTCACCTCCGCGTCCCCGCGCCCTGATCGCCGCCGGCACCGCCTCCGCCGTCGCCGCCGCCACCCTGGTCGGCCTCACCCTGGGCCTGGCGCCCGCCGCCTCGGCCGGCGAGTTCCTGGTCAACGGCGGCTTCGAGTCCGGCTCGCTCGGCCCCTGGAGCTGCAGCGGCGGCACCGGCAGCGTCGTCACCGCCCCCGTGCACGGCGGCACCCGTGCGCTGGCCGGCGCCGCCACCGCGGGCGACACCGCGCAGTGCGCCCAGACCGTCGCCGTCGCCCCCGGCACCACCTACACGCTCAGCGCGTACGTCAACGGCTCGTACGTCTACCTGGGCGTCGACGGCGGCGGCCCCAGCACCTGGACCCCCGGCACCGGCGGCGGCTACCAGAAGCTCAGCCTCAGCTTCACCACCGGCGCCAACCAGACCAGCGCCACCGTCTACACCCACGGCTGGTACGGCCAGGGCACCTACTACGCGGACGACGTCTCGCTGGACGGCCCGGGCGCCCCCACGCCCACGCCCACGCCGACCGCGACCGCCTCGCCGACGGCCACCGCCTCGCCGACCGCGACCGCCAGCCCCACCGCCACGGCCTCGCCCACCGCGACGAGCAGCCCGACCGCCACCGGCACCCCGACCACCCCGCCCGCCGGCGGCCACACCCTGGTCGGCTACCTGCACGCCAGCTTCGCCAACGGCGCCGGCTACACCCGGATGGCCGACGTCCCGAACTCCTGGGACTTCATCGACCTCTCCTTCGGCGAGCCCACCTCCGTCACCTCCGGCGACATCCGCTTCAACCGCTGCTCCGCCGCCGACTGCCCGGGTGTGGAGTCCGACGCCGACTTCAAGGCCGCCATCGCCGCCAAGCGCGCCCAGGGCAAGAAGGTGCTGATCTCGATCGGCGGCCAGAACGGCCAGGTCCAGCTGACCACCGCCGCGGCCCGGGACACCTTCGTCAGCTCGGTCTCGGCGATCATCGACAAGTGGGGCCTGGACGGCCTCGACATCGACTTCGAGGGCCACTCGCTCTCCCTCAACACCGGCGACACCGACTTCAGGAACCCGACCACCCCGGTCATCGTCAACCTGATCTCGGCGCTGAGGACCCTGAAGGCCAAGTACGGCCAGGGCTTCGTGCTGACCATGGCGCCGGAGACGTTCTTCGTCCAACTCGGCTACCAGTACTACGGATCCGGCCCCTGGGGCGGTCAGGACCCGCGGGCCGGCGCCTACCTCCCGGTCATCCACGCGCTGCGCGACGACCTGACCCTGCTGCACGTCCAGGACTACAACTCCGGCTCCGTCATGGGCCTGGACAACCAGTACCACTCGATGGGCGGCGCGGACTTCCACGTCGCGATGACCGACCTGCTGCTCACCGGCTTCCCGGTGGCGGGCAACACCGCCAACGTGTTCCCGCCGCTGCCCGCCTCCAAGGTGGCCATCGGCATGCCCGCCACCACCAACGCCGGCAACGGCTACGTCGCCCCGGCCGAGGTGGACAAGGCCCTGGACTGCCTCACCCGGCTCGCCAACTGCGGCTCCTACGTGCCGCGTTCGGGCGCCCAGCCGAACCTGCGCGGGCTGATGACCTGGTCCGTCAACTGGGACCAGTTCGGCGGCCGGGAGTTCTCCAGGAACTTCGACGGGTACTTCCACCGCTGACCGGCCGCCCGGCCCCCGCGCCGTGCGGGGGCCGGGCGCCGCACCGGAGCGCGCGAACGCACGCGAACGGCGCCCGAACGGCACGCGAACGCGCCTGAACGGCCGTGACCGCACGTGAACCGCGCCGGAACGCACTTGAACCTGACACCGGTGTGAGGTTCGAGCATGGTCCCCATGGCGACCACACAGCTCCCGACCCCCGCGGCGCGCGGGCGGTCCCCGTTCCCGCTCCCGTCCCTGCTCGCACTGGCCACCGCCGTCTTCGTCACCGCGCTGACCGAGACCCTGCCCGCCGGCGTCCTGCCCGGAATGGGCGGGGCCCTCGGCGTCGGCGAGTCGGCGGCCGGGCAGACCGTCACCGTCTACGCACTCGGCACCGCCGCCACCGCGATCCCGCTGACCGCGGCCACCGCCGGCTGGAGCCGCAAGCGGCTGCTGCTCGGTGCGATGGCCGGCTTCGCCGTGGCCAACACGGTGACCGCGGCCTCCACGAACTACCCGCTCACCATCGCCGCCCGCTTCCTCGCCGGGGTCGCGGCCGGCCTCGCCTGGGCGTTGCTGGCCGGCTACGCCCGCCGCCTGGTGCCGGCCGGGCAGCAGGGCCGGGCCATGGCCGTCGCCATGGCGGGCGTGCCGGTGGCGCTCTCGCTGGGAGTACCGGTCGGCACCTTCCTCGGCCGGGTGCTGGCCTGGTGGGTGCCGTTCCTGGCCATGACGGCACTGGCGGTCGGCGTGATCGGCTGGATCGCGGCGGCCCTGCCGGACCAGCCCGGCCGGGCGGACGGCGACCGGACCCCGGTACGGCGTGCGCTCGCCCTGCCCGGAGTCCGGCCGGTGCTCGCCGTGACGGTGCTCCTCGTCCTCGCCCACACCGTCCTGTTCACCTTCGTCGCACCGTTCCTCGACCGGGCCGGCCTCGGGACCGCGACCGACTCGGTGCTGCTGGTCTTCGGGCTGGCCTCGCTGGTGGCGATCTGGTTCACCGGCGTGCACATCCACCGCCGGCTGCGGTGGCTGACCGCCGGCGGCGTCCTGCTGATCGCGGCGGCGGCGGCCCTGCTGGGCCTGTGGCCCGACGGCTCGCCGCTGGTCCACCTCGCGGCGCTGCTCTGGGGCCTGGGCTGGGGCGGCGCGCCGACCCTGCTGCAGACCGCCGCCGGCGACGCGGGCGGCGCGCAGGCGGACGCCGCCCAGGCCGCGCTGGTCACCCTGTGGAACGTCGCGATGGCGGGCGGCGGTGTGGCCGGCGGCCTGGTGCTGCGCCGGTTCGGCACCGGGGCGCTGCCGTGGACCGTCCTGCTCCTGCTGGTACCGGTCCTCGCGGTGGTGCTCGGCGCCCGGGCCCACGGCTTCCCGGCCCGGCGCACCTGACGCCCGGCCGGGAAGCCCCGGGGCCGACGGAGGACCCTAGAGCAGCAGCCCCTTCGCCAGCAGGTCCTCGACCATCCCGGCCGGCGCGGTCGCGGTGGAGCCCGTCGAGTAGGGCGGCTGCGGGTCGTACTCGATGACCAGCTGGATCGCCTCCGCGACGGAGTCCCCGGCGAGCCGGCCGGTCAGCGACAGCGCCAGGTCGATCCCGGCCGAGACCCCGGCCGCGGTGGCGTACTTGCCGTCGATCACGACCCGCTCGGCGGCCGCCGGCTCGGCGCCGTACCGGGGCAGCTGGTCCAGGCAGCACCAGTGCGAGGTGGCCCGGCGCCCGGTCAGCAGTCCGGCGGCGCCGAGCAGCAGGGAGCCCGAGCAGACCGAGGTCGTCCAGCGCGTGGTGGCGTCCACCGCGCGGACCCACTCCAGCAGGGCCGCGTCCGCGAGCCGCTCCTGCGTCCCGGGCCCGCCGGGGACGAGCAGCACGTCGGCCGCGTCCACCTCGTCCAGGGCGGCGTCGGCGGTGAGCGCCAGGCTCGCCATGTCGGTGCGCACCGGCCCGCGCCGGGCGGCGGTGAACACCACCTCGGCGCCCGGGATCCGGGACAGCACCTCGTAGGGGCCGACGGCGTCCAGGGCGGTGAACTGGTCGTACAGCAGGACGGCGATGCGCATCAGGTTCCTCCGGTTCGGTGGGTGGTGGGGCCGGGGTGGAAGCGGCGCCGGTACTCGGTGGGGGCGACGGCCAGGGCCCGGACGAAGGCGCGCCGCATCGCCTCCGGGGTGCCGTAGCCGCAGGAGCGGGCGACCTCCTCGATCCCGTCCGCGGTGTCCTCCAGCCGGCGCCGGGCCGCCTCCAGCCGCACGCGGTCCACGTACCGGCCGGGGGTGACCCCGACCTCGGCGGCGAAGGCGCGGGCGAAGTGCCGCGGGGACAGCGCCGAGCGGCGGGCCAGTGCCTCGACCGAGAGGTCGTCCTCCGGGTGTTCGGCGATCCAGCGCTGGACCTCGCGCAGCGGGTCGCGGGCCGCGACCTGGGCGGCCAGCTGGGTGCTGAACTGCGCCTGGTTGCCCGGCCGGCGCAGGAAGACCACCAGGTGACGGGCGATCAGCAGCGCGGCGTCGCGCCCGAGGTCCTCCTCGACCAGGGCGAGGGCCAGGTCGATCCCGGCGGTCACCCCGGCGGAGGTGGCCACCGGCCCGTCCCGGACGTGGATCGGCTCGGGGTCGACCCGGACGTCCGGGAAGCGCCGGGCCAGCGTGTCGCAGTACGCCCAGTGGGTGGTGGCCCGGCGGCCGGCCAGCAGTCCGGCCTCGGCGAGCAGGAACGCCCCGGTGCACACCGACGCCACCCGCTCGGCCCCCTCGGCCAGCTCCCGGATCCGCGCCACCAGTGCCGCCCGGCCCGGGTCGTCGGCCTCCGCCCCGCCGGGGACCAGCAGGGTGTCCGCCGGGCCGGCCCCGGCCAGGTCCGCGTCCGGCAGCAGCCGCAGGCCGCTACGGCTGCGCACCGGGGCGCCGCCGGGCGAGGCGGTGGTCAGCCGGTAGGCGCCGGGCCGCCCGGCGGCGGCGCCCGCCCCCGCGAACACCTCCAGGGGGCCGGTCACGTCCAGGCTCTGCACGCCGTCGTAGAGGACGACGAGCACGCTGCGTGCTCTCATGCGGCCAGCCTGTCAGCGGGCTCCGATGGCGGCAATGACCTGTTTCCCACCTTTCCTGCCACCGCGGGCGCCCGGCCGCGGCGGCAGGTGTGCCGGAGACGGAAGGGCCCCTGGACGGGGGAGCGGCGGAAGCCCCTGGACGGGGGAGCGGAGCCGGAAACGCCGGAAGGCCCCTCGCTCTCGCGAAGGGCCTTCCGGCTGTCTGTGCGCCGCCAGGGACTCGAACCCCGGACCCGCTGATTAAGAGTCAGCTGCTCTAACCAACTGAGCTAGCGGCGCCTGCTGACGTGGAGAACATTACCTGGTCAGCAGCCGAAACACACAATCGGCCCGGACGGGCTGCAGCCGGAGCGGCCGGCGCCCGGGCCGGGGTCGGCCGGCGGCCGTCAGGGGACCAGGACGACCTTGCCCCGGACGTGCCCGGTGCCGACCATCCGGTGCGCGTCCGCGGCGCGCTCCAGCGGGAAGGCCTCGGCCACCTCCAGCCGCAGGCCGCCGGCCTCCCAGAGCCCGACCAGCTCGGCCAGCCGGGCGGCGGTCCGCTCCGCCCGCAGCCCGCGCACCCCGAGCCGTTCGGCGCCCGGGTAGTCGACCACGGTGCCGATCCGCGCCCGGTCCGCGACCAGCTCGACCGAGGCCTCCAGCGCGCCCCGCCCGGCGGCGTCGAAGGCGGCGTCCACGCCCTGCGGCGCCACCGCCCGGACCCGCTCGACCAGCCCCTCGCCGTAGGCGACGGGAAGGGCGCCCAGCCCGCGCAGGTACGCGTGGTTGCGCTCGCCGGCCGTGCCGATCACGGTGGCGCCCCAGGCCCGGGCGAGCTGGACGGCGACGGTGCCGACCCCGCCGGACGCACCGTGCACCAGGACGGTGTCGCCGGGGCCGACGCCCAGCAGGCGGAGGGCCATGTGCGCGGTCTGGCCGGAGGCGGAGAGCGAGCCGGCCTGCTCCCAGGGCATCGCGGCGGGCTTGGCGACCAGCTGGCCGGTGTCCACGGTGACGAACTCGGCGTGGCAGTTCAGGAGCCGGAAGCCCAGGACCTCGTCGCCGACCTGCCAGCCGTGGCTGCCGGGGCCGAGCCGGTCGACCACCCCGGCGAACTCGTTGCCGAGGACGAACGGCGGCTCGATCCGCGCCCCGGGCGGGGAGAAGCCCTCGCGGACGGCGAGGTCGACCGGCTGGACCCCGGCCGCGCGGACCCGGACCCGCACCTCGCCCGGCCCGGGCAGCGGGTCGGGGGTCTCGGCCGCCCGCAGGACCTCCGGTCCGCCGAACCCGGGAACGGTGACTGCCTTCATGGGTGCTCCTGTCCTCTCGGTCGTGCGCGCGTGCCGCGGCGGGTCCGCGCCGGCGTGTCCGCGTCCGCGGGGGAGCGTCCGCCGCGGGCCGTGCCCCGATCCTCGAACCTGAAGCGCGCTTGAGGTCAAGCACCTCCCGGCGTGTCCCCAGGGATAGGCGCATTGTCAGATTTATCCTGGCGGCGCTCAGCCGTCCGCCGTCGAGAGGAACCTCCCCGTGGGTCAGCTGCCCCTGCTCTTCCTGGTGCTGCTCGCCTCCGTGGTGACCATGCCGCTGGCCCGCCGGACCGGGGTGCCGCAGCCGGTGCTGATGACCCTGCTCGGCATCGTCATGGCGCTCGTCCCGCAGATCCCGGACATCACCATCGAGCCCGAACTGATCCTGCCGCTGGTCCTGCCGCCGCTGATCTTCGCGGTCGCCCGGCGCTCCTCGGTCCGCTACTTCAAGGCCAACGTCCGCTCGATCCTGCTGCTCGCCGTCGCCCTGGTCGTGGTCACCACCGTCGCCGTGGCCGGCACCGTGCACTGGCTCCTGCCCGCGCTGCCGCTGGCCGCCGCGATCGCGGTCGGCGCGCTGGTCTCCCCGCCCGACCCGGTCGCCGCCGTCGCGGTGGCCGGCAGCGTCGGACTGCCCCGCCGCCTGGTGGCGATCCTGGAGAGCGAGGGCCTGTTCAACGACGTCACCGCGATCGTCATCTACTCGCTGGCCATCGACGCCGTGGTGAGCGACGACTTCTCGGCCGGCCACGCGATCCTGCGCTTCGTGCTCTCCGCGGTGCTCGCCGTGGTGGTCGGGATCGTCCTCGGCTGGGTGAACAGCAAGCTCGCCGAACTGCTGGACGACCCGACCCAGCAGGTCGCGCTCAACCTGCTGGTGCCCTTCGCCGCCTACACCATCGCCGAGGAGATCCACGGCTCCGGCGTCCTCGCCGTGGTGATCTGCGCGCTCTACCTCGCCGAGCGGGCCGCCGACGCCGACGCCGTCTCCTACCGGCTGGTCGGCAACGCCTTCTGGGAGGTCGTCGAGATCCTGATCACCGGCGTCGCCTTCGGTCTGATCGGGCTGGAGCTCGCCACCGTGCTCAAGGAGGCCGGCACCGGCTGGACCGGCATGCTCGGCGACGCCGGGGTGGTGATCGCCGTCGTCGTCCTGGTCCGGCTGCTCTGGCTGCTGCCGGCCGGCTGGGTCTCCCGACGGCTGCGCTCGGGCGAGGAGGAGGACACGCCGTTCAGCTGGCGGGAGAGCGTGGTGCTCTGGTGGTCCGGCATGCGCGGCGTGGCCACCGTCGCCCTGGCCCTCGCCATCCCGCTGACCGTGCACTCCGGCGCGGACTTCCCCGAGCGCGGCCGACTGGTCTTCATCGCCTTCAGCGTGGTGCTCTTCACCCTGCTGGTCCAGGGCCTGACCCTGCCCTGGCTGGCCAAGCGGCTGCAGCTGGACATCGACCAGGACCGCCACGAGCAGGCCGTCCGCCGGCTCTGGTGGCGGGCCGCCAAGGCCGGGCTGCTGCGGCTCGGCGAGCTGGAGGAGCAGGACCGGCTGCCCGCCGAGGTCGCCGACCGCCTGCGGGACCGTCAGCACGACCGGCTGGCCCGGCTCTGCCCGGAGAACTACGCGGAGGAGGAGGCCGCCGAGGCGAAGCTGCGGCTCTCCCAGTGGCGGGCTGCCCGGGAGGTCGAGCAGGAGATGATCGCCGCGTCCCGGCGCGAGATGCTGGTCGCCCGCAGCGAGGCGGGCACCGATCCGGAGCTGGTCGACCAGGTGCTGCGCGGGCTCGACCTGCGCTCCGAGAGGAAGTGACGCACCGTCGGTCCACCCCGCTGACACCTCCCCGTCACCGGGCGGCCGACCCGCCTCGGGACGTGACCGAACGGAATGTGCGCGGCCCCGCCGGACGTTGCATAGGCTGAGCCCGGGCAGGCCGTCAACGGAGTCGGCGCACCACCAGTACCCGCACGACCTCGCGAAACCCTCACCGCCTGGCCCTGCCGGTATCTGCACCCAGATGAATCGAGGAACCACCGATGTCGGAGACCCGCGCCGACGCCCGCACCCCGCTCGACCGGACCCCGCAGTGGGCGGCCCTCGGCAAGCACCGCGCCGAGCTGGGCGAGACGCACCTGCGCGAGCTGTTCGCCGCCGACCCGGAGCGCGGCCGCCGCTACACCCTCCAGGTCGGCGACCTGCACGTGGACTACGCCAAGCACCTGGTCACCGACGAGACGCTGGAGCTGCTGCGCGAGCTCGCCGCGGCCACCGGGGTCGCCGGGCTGCGGGACGCGATGTTCCGCGGCGAGAAGATCAACAACACCGAGCAGCGCGCCGTCCTGCACACCGCGCTGCGCGCCCCGCGCGGTGCCGTGGTCGAGGTCGACGGCGAGAACGTCGTGCCCGCCGTGCACGCCGTCCTGGACAAGATGGCCGCCTTCGCCGACCGGGTCCGCGGCGGCGAGTGGCGCGGCCACACCGGCAAGGCGATCCGCACCGTCGTCAACATCGGCATCGGCGGCTCCGACCTCGGCCCCGCGATGGCCTACGAGGTGCTCCGCTCCTACGCCGAGCGCGACCTGGACGTCCGCTTCGTCTCCAACGTGGACGGCGCCGACCTGCACGAGGCGGTGCGCGACCTCGACCCGGCCGAGACGCTGTTCATCGTCGCCTCGAAGACCTTCACCACCATCGAGACCATCACCAACGCGGTCTCCGCCCGGGACTGGCTGCTCGCCGGGCTGGGCGCCGGCACCGAGGCCGTGGCCAAGCACTTCGTCGCGCTGTCCACCAACGCGCAGGGCGTGCACGACTTCGGCATCGACACCGCCAACATGTTCGAGTTCTGGGACTGGGTCGGCGGCCGCTACTCCTACGACTCGGCGATCGGCCTCTCGCTGATGATCGCCATCGGCCCGGACGCCTTCCGCGAGATGCTGGACGGCTTCCACCTGGTCGACGAGCACTTCCGCACCGCCCCGCCGGAGCAGAACGTCCCGCTGCTGCTCGGCCTGCTGGGCGTCTGGTACGGCGCGTTCTTCGACGCCCAGGCGCACGCCGTGCTGCCGTACTCGCACTACCTCTCCAAGTTCACCGCCTACCTGCAGCAGCTGGACATGGAGTCCAACGGCAAGTCGGTGACCAGGGACGGCACGCCGGTGAACTGGCAGACCGGGCCGGTGGTCTGGGGCACCCCCGGCACCAACGGGCAGCACGCCTACTACCAGCTGCTGCACCAGGGCACCAAGGTGATCCCGGCCGACTTCATCGGCTTCGCCCGGCCCGTCGCCGACCTGCTCCCGGGCCTGGTCGCCCAGCACGACCTGCTGCTGGCCAACTTCTTCGCGCAGACCCAGGCGCTGGCCTTCGGCCGGACCCCGGAGGAGGTCGCGGCCGAGGGCGTGCCCGCCGAGCTCGTCCCGCACAAGACGTTCCGGGGCAACCACCCGACCACCACCATCCTGGCCGCCGAGCTGACCCCCTCGGTGCTCGGCCAGCTGGTCGCGCTCTACGAGCACAAGGTGTTCGTCCAGGGCGCGATCTGGAACATCGACTCCTTCGACCAGTGGGGCGTCGAGCTGGGCAAGGTGCTGGCCAAGCGGATCGAACCCGTGCTGCTCACCGGCGAGGGCGCCGACCAGCTGGACGGCTCCACCGCGGAGCTGGTGGCACGCTACCGCGCACTGCGCGGCCGCTGAGCCCCGGCCGGGCCGTCCGCTCCCGCGGGCGGCCCGCCGCCCGGGCGCTCCCGGGCCCCGCACGCGGAAACGCCGAAGGGCCCCTCGCTCTCGCGAGGGGCCCTTCGACCGTCTGTGCGCCGCCAGGGACTCGAACCCCGGACCCGCTGATTAAGAGTCAGCTGCTCTAACCAACTGAGCTAGCGGCGCCTGCTGACAGAGAAGACTCTAGCAGCGGCCCCGGGCCGCGCCAAAATCGAATACCGTCCGTCCGGGGTTCACCCGCCGGTCACCGCCGCCGCGCCGACCGGCACCGCCGCACCGGGCTCCCGGGCCGCCCGCACGCAGGCCCACAGCACCACCGAGGCACCGGGCAGCCACGGCTCCCGGTCCTCCGGCGCGACGATCCACCGGCCGGAGCCCAGCCCGGGGGAGTCCGGGCCGTTCACCATCCGCTGCACCGGCGGCACCGTCACCGTGTCGCCCCGCCCGTGGCAGAGCAGCGGCGGCACGTCCCGGGCCCACTCCTCCCAGGCCAGCAGCCGGCGCAGCCTGGCCGCCGCGCCGGGCCGCACGAACAGCAGGGTCCGCCCCCGGTAGGAGGCCACCGGGCCGCAGCCGGGGCCGGAGGCCCACAGCTCGTCCAGCACCCGGCGGCCGAACAGCGACGGCATGCTGATCACGTCGAAGGCGCGACCGCAGGGCAGCACCGAGGGCGCCCACGGGCGGGCCTCCCAGAGGGCGCGCATGCTGCGCGGGTACTCGCTGGCGGAGGCGAGCCAGGCCTCCCCGGCGACGGTGACGTACTCCACCGACTGATAGGTCCAGATGTCCACGCACAGCAGCGTGCGCGCTCGGCGGGCCGGGTGGGAGGGAAAGCGCCGTTCGTCGGACAGGGCGGTGCGGCACGGCGTACCCTTCCCGCCGCGCATATGCCAGCGGCCCGTGTCCGGGGCCCGTGTGGCGGACGGGGCGGATGCGGCGCCGGGGCTCAGTCCTCGTGGCGGCGGGGCTGGAGCAGCCCGCGGCCGTACTCGATCATCTTGGCCGCGTAGTCCGGGGTCCAGTCCGCGCGTCGGGCGATCTCGGTGTCCGGCAGCGCGTCGAACCGGCGCGGGTCGGCCAGCTGCGCGGCGGCGACGGCCTGGAAGTCGGTGGCCCGCTCCGCGGCGGCGCGGAAGGCCAGGGCCAGCTCGGTGGAGCGGCGCAGCAGCTCCGCGGGGTCGTCGATGGACTCCAGGTCGAAGAACCGTTCCGGCTCCGGCTCGGCGGACTGCGGCTCGAACAGCAGCTGCGCCGGACGCTGGCGTCGCGCGGGGTCGGACGGACCACCGTGGTCGGACGCCTTCGTGTGGGAGTCGGGCATGGACGGACACCTCCGGGGCTCGATGAGGGGGTGGGCGGCGGCTGCTCCGGGCCGCGCCGCCCGGTCGTGGCCGTCGTCCATTGTCGCGCGGCGACGGCCGGTAACGGAACGGTGCGCGTGCGGGCGCTATTCCCCCGCACGCGCCGGGGGCGCGCCCCCGCGGCCCGGGTACCCCTTCGGGTGGTCCCGGCGCCGTGCCGTCATCGCGGCCCGGCCTGCGGCGTTGTCCCGGGTGAACCGGCACCGGCCGACGTGCCGACGCAGGCCGATTGCCCACCGACCACCGACCGCCGTCCGACCGCCGTCCAAGGAGGACCATGCGCACCGGGAAGACCCTCGCGACCCTGTCCCTCGCCCTGCCGCTCGCCCTGCCGATCGCCGCCACGGCCCCCGACGCCGTCGCCGCCGAGACCACCGTCGTGGTGACCGGCGGGCAGAGCGCACCCGGCGGCTGGTCGACGGCGACCTGCCCGGCCCGCAGCCACCTCACCGGCGGCGGCTACACCCTCACGCCGGCCGATCCCGCCGACGCCGTCCTGGTCAGCGCCCCCGTCCCGGACGCCCCGGCCACCTGGGCGGCCCGGGCGGCCCGCGGCGTCGTCCGGGCCTACGCGCTCTGCGAGACCGAGGACTGACCGAGGACCGACCGGGACCGGCCGAGGACCGACGCCGGACCGGCCCGGGAGCGACCGCCGGGCCGTTCACGGCCGCCCCGGCGGTCAGCGCAGCCGGACCCGGTGGCCGCCGAGGTGGTGCAGCACCTCGTGATTGGCCTCCCAGCCGTCCGGGAAGCTCACCGGGGCGCCCAGCTGCACCGGCTCGGTCGACGGGTGCTCGTCCAGCAGCTCGCCGATCCCGGCCCGGGCCACCACGATGCAGGCGTGCCGGTGCCGGGAGGCGAGCACGCACAGCCGGCCCGTCTCCAGGTGGAAGGCCGTCGCGTCCGGCCGCCCGGAGAGCGGGTGCAGCACCACGGTGACGTCGTACTCGCGGCCCTGCAGCCGGTTGGCGGTGTCCACCGTGACGGCCGGGCCGGCCGCCACGTCCACCGGGACGCCCGCCCTGAGCAGGGCCGCCCGGACGGCCGCGGCCTGGTCCCGGTGGGCGGTCCCGACCGCGATCCGGCCCGCGGTGAGCGGGGCGGAGCCCTGCTCGGAGTGGGCGGTCAGCCCGCGGTCCAGCAGCCGGCGGACGGTGGCCGCGACGGCCGCCACCGCCTGCGGGTCGGTGCGCACGGTGTGCCGGGCGGGCAGCTCCAGCAGGGCCCAGCCGTGCTCGGCGGCCCGGTCGATCGCGGCGTCCAGCGCCGAGCCGTCCGGCCGTACCGCGGCCGTGAGCCGGCGGTCGTCCGGTCCGGTGCCGGAGCGGAACGGCGTGTACGGGTAGAAGGCCCGCGAGATCAGCGGCGCCGCGCTGGCCGGCAGCCGCCAGGAGACCGGCAGCCGGTGCGGCTCGATCTGCGGGTTGTGCGCCAGCATGGTGACCACGGCGCTGCTCGACGGGTCGTAGGACAGGCCCGCCCACTGCTCGGTGCCGACCACGGTGAACGGGTCCAGCTGGCCGGGGTCGCCGACGAACAGCGCCCGCTCGAACAGCCGGGCCACCGCGAGCAGCGCGTCCGAGCGCATCTGGTACGCCTCGTCGACGATCGCGTGCCGCCACGGCGCCTCGGCCCGCACCCACTGCCACTTCGCCGAGGTGGAGATCACCACGTCCTGCTCGACCAGGTCGGCCACCTTGTCGGAGGGCGTGACGTTGGCGTGCCGCAGCACCTCCGGGCCGGGCCGGGCGTCCGCGGCGTGCAGCCGGCCGATCGTCAGCTCCGGCGCCTTCTCGGCCAGTCGGCCGACGAGGTCGTCCACCTGGCCGTTGGTCTGGGCGACGATCATCAACCGCTCGCCGGCCCCGACCAGTTCGCGGGCGGCGCGCACCACCAGCGTCGACTTCCCGGCCCCGGGCGGGGAGTCCACGACCACCCCGCGCGGGGCGCCCGCCGGCGGGTGGACCGTCGCCGCCAGGATCCGGGCCACGGCGGCGTCGGCGGCCTCGCCGGGCGCCTGCTCGGTGCTCATCCCGCCCATCACTCCCACTCCTCGGCGGCGTCGGCGGACGGCCCGGCCGCGGGCGCGGCGCCGGGCGGGCCGCCGTGCGTCCACGGGGTCTCGTCCGGATCGGGCAGCGGGGCGGACTGGCGGACCGTCAGCTCGAAGAGCGTGAAGGTCACCGGTTCGCCGGGCTCCGGCAGGCTGCCCGGCTCCGGCTCCTTCCTGCGGCCCATCCCGGACAGCACGCGCAGGGTGATCGTCCCCGCGGCCTGGTCGACCGCGGCGATCTCGGCCTTCTGTGCGGACGGCCCTGCGCCGCCCTCCGGCCGGGGGAACCCCCAGACCCGGTGCGCCTCCCGCCCGAGGTCGGCGTGCGGGCGGTCGGTCGTCCGCAGGGTGACCAGCGGGCGCGGCTTGGGGGAGCGGCCGGAGGTGTCGTAGTCCGGCACCACCTCCGTCACCACGCCGGTGAACGCCTCTCCCGCCAGACGGTGTTCGGCCATCGCCAGCGGATCGTCCAGCGCCTCCTGGACGTCCAGCCGGGCCTGCTCGCGCTCGCGCTGGGCGAGCTTGCGGGCGGCCGTCACCGCGTCGTCCTGCCGGGGCTGCGGCGGCTCGCCGGCGGCCAGCCGGTCCCGGTGGCCGGTGTAGGACCAGCGGTCGCCCGTCCAGCGCTCCGCCAGGTGCCCGGCCGGCGGCAGCGCCCGCAGCAGGTCCAGGCCGTGCCAGACGTCCCGCCAGGTGGGCAGCAGTACTGCCGTCAGCGCCTCGCGCAGCTGCCCGACGGCCGCCCGGACGGCGTCCCGGGCCCGTTCGGCGGCGGGCTCGTCCCCCTGCTCGGCGGCGTGCCGCAGGGCGGCCGCGGCGGCGTCGTAGCGGGCGATCGCCGGGGCGAGCACGGCCTCGTCGAACTGCGGGTCCGTGGCCGGACCGGCCGGCGGGTGCAGCAGCTGCCCGCGGTCGTCCCGGGCCGACTCGGCGCGCTCGGCGGCCTCGGCGCCGGTCAGCCCGTCCGGCGGCGCGTGCCAGGCCAGCCGGGCGGCCAGGTGCTGGTCCTCGAGGTGGCTCTGGCCGGTGGCCCAGTGCCGGGCCAGCAGGCCGGTCATCGACAGCAGCAGGCAGGTGCCGGGCACCTGGGCGCGGTCGGTGAGGTGGGTCAGCCAGCGGCCGAGCAGCGGCACCCGCACCGGCGCCGGGTAGGGGCCCGGGTCGGCGTCCTCGGCCGTGCGGCGGAACCGGGTCGAGCGTCCGAGCAGTGCGAGGTGCTGCACGCCGGCGCCGTTCGGCACGATCAGCTGCGGCGCGTCGGAGCACAGCTCGCGGAACACCTGGGTCTTCTCGCCGGTCTCCGGGTCCTTCTCGGAGCCCTCGATCTGCTCCACGTCCTCGGCGAAGGACTCCAGGTAGGGCAGCAGGTCGGCGGCCAGGCCGGCCAGGAAGTCGAAGCGCAGGGTCCGGTTGAGCGGCTGCGGCACCAGGTGCACCCGGGGCCGTTCCCGGTCGGTGCCCAGCATCACCGCCAGCGGCGCGCCGGACTCGCCGGCCGCGGTCAGCGGCACCAGCACCATCGGGCGGTCCGACAGGTGCCGGTGCCGGACGGTGGCCAGCGGCTCGGCCCGGCCGCTGCGGACGGCCTCCAGCCGGGCGAGGGTGGTCAGCAGGCTCATGCGCCCGCCCCGCCGCGGCCGGGCACCGGCCCGTCGCCGCGCCCGCTCACCGTGCGGCTCCGACCAGTGCCCGGCCCAGCGCCTCGGCGCGCAGGGCGGCCGCGTAGGCCAGCCGTTCGGCGGCCTCGTCGGTGTCGGCACCCGTCTCCTCGGCGGCGGCCAGCGCCTGCGCCACCGTCCGGATGCTGCCCAGCTCGCCGCGCACGCCGCGGCCCAGCTGCTCGACCCGGTCGTCGCAGCGGGCCCGGGCGCGGCAGTGGAAGCCGAGCTCGCAGGTGGAGAGGCAGTCCGGGCTGTACGCGGCGGGCACCGCCTCCACCGAGGCGGTCAGCTCCTCGGCGGAGCGGGCGGGGTCGCCGTCCTCGCGGGTGGCCAGGTCGAAGTCGGCCCCGGCGGGCAGCTCCGCGAGCAGCCGGCCGATGCCGGTCAGCCGGCTCAGCTGGCGGCGGGTGGTGGCGAGCTCCCGGCGGACGTCGACGGCGACGGCCGTCGGCCGGTTGCCGAAGTCCTTCGGGCAGACCAGCAGCACGCTCGACCGGGGGCTGCCCGGCAGCGCCTGCTCGGTGTACGAGTCCTCGGCGAGCGGCCGGCCGGCCCGTGCGGCGGCGGCGTGCTGGAGCGCCAGCACGTAGACCGCGGCCTGGCGGGCGGCGGCACCGACCTTGGCCGGGTCGGCACCGCCGTCCAGCACCGGGAAGGACTTGATCTCGACCACGGTGCACCGCCCGCCGTGCACCACGACGGCGTCCGGCTCCAGGTAGGCGGTGCCGCCGGCCACGTCCAGCCGCAGCATCGGGTGGTCCAGCAGCGTCCAGGCCTCCGGCTCGGCGGCGGCCCGGGCGAGCGCCTCGGCTGTCCGGTCGGCCCGGACGGCGGGGCCGGAGCGGTGCAGCAGGTCCGGGACCAGCAGCGGGGCGCCGCCGCCGTCCACCGGGACGCCGAGGCGGGCCCGCAGCGGCTCCAGCAGCGCGGCGTAGTCGTCCGCCTTCAGCCGGGCCTCGAAGATCACGCCGCGGGAGATCGCGAACGGGGACTGCCCGAAGGGGGCGGGGCGGCCGAGCCGGGCGGCCAGTGCCGACTTGTCCACCCCGGCCGCGTCGAGCACGGCGCGGCGGTGGCAGCCCGGATTGGCGGCGAGCGCGGCGAGGGAGCGGGCGTTCAGACTGCGCTGCGGTGCCGGTCCGCGCAGCTCGGCGAGCCGCTGGGCGAGCGGCTCAGCGTGCCCGCTGGACGGGACGTTCGTCGAGACGTTCATGGTGCGGCCCAGTGTCGCATCCGGGTCCGACAACGCGGTGCGGCCCGGCCCCTTCCGGCCTGCGGCCGCCCGCCCCCGCGAACTCCCCCCGCCCGGGATCGTGTCCGCCGTCCGGGTGAGGGATCATGGAACCCGGTGCTCAAGGGTGAGACCGAACGTTGCCACCGCCCCGCTGCGAGGAGCCCCCCATGCCCGCCCGAATCGTGCTGGTCCGCCACGGCGAGACCGAATGGTCGGCCACCGGCCGCCACACCGGCCGCACCGACATCCCGTTGACCGAGGAGGGCCGCGCGATGGCCCGGGCGCTCGGCGCCCGCCTCGCCAGGGCCCCCTGGAACGGGCTCTCGGACGCGCTCGTCTACACCAGCCCGCTCGGCCGCGCCAGGGAGACCTGCGAGCTGGCCGGCCTCGGCGACCGCGCGGTCGACCGCCCGGAGCTCCTGGAGTGGGACTACGGCCAGTACGAGGGCCGCACCGGTGCGGACATCCGCGCCACCGACCACCCCGGCTGGCTGATCTGGCGCGACGGCGTGCCCGGCGGCGAGAAGCTCTCCGAGGTGGCCGCCCGGGTGGACGCCCTGCTCGCCGACCTCAACGAGGAACACGGCGTCCCGGACGAGGACACCACCGTCATGCACTGCGCGGACCGCGACGTCGTGCTCTTCGCGCACGGCCACCTGCTGCGCATCCTGACCGCCCGCTGGCTGGGCCTGCCGCCCGAGTTCGCCCAGCGGTTCAAGCTCGGCACCGCCGCGCTCTGCGTGCTGTCCTGGGAGTACGGCGCCCCGGCCGTCGAGGTCTGGAACGACCTCTCCCACCTGGAGGGGACGGGCGCCGCCCACTGACGCTTCGCTCACGGCGCGTCGCCCACTGGCGCGCCGCCCATCGACGCTTCGCCCACGGCGCGCCGTCGAGCGCCGTGCCTCAGGCGGCCGCCGCCCGGTCGTACCCGACCAGGAAGCGGCGCACCTCGGGCACGGCGGCGTGGCCGCGCAGCCGTCCGGCGGTGTCCGCCAGCATGCCGCGGATCCGCGCCGAACGGACCTCGCCGAACAGCGCCACGGCGGCCGAGCCGTGGTGCGCCGCGCCCACCAGGTCGCCCCGGCCGAGCCGGTCGTGGGCGAGTTCGGCGGTGTAGAGGACCCGGTTGCGCACGAAGTGCGGCTCCTGAAGCGCTATGGCCAGCGCGGCCTGCTCGCTGGCGCGGTCCCAGTCGCCGAGCGCCGACCAGCACTGCGACCGCAGGCCGGCGAGCTCCGCCTCGCCGAAGAAGGACATCCACTCCGGGTCGGCGTCGACGGGGCCGTGGTCGAAGAGCGTGCGGGCCCGGGTGAGGGCGCGTTCGCAGGCTGTGCGGTCCTGCAGCACGGCCCAGCCGCCGGCCTCGCGCATGGCCAGCAGGGCGAGCAGCCGGTCGGAGCCGAGCCGGCGGGCGGCGACCTGGCCGGCCTGGGCGGCGCGCAGCGCCTCGCGGGGCCGTCCGGCGTCGCGGGCGAGGAAGGCGCTGTTGCAGAAGACGTGCGCCTCCAGTGCGGCGTCGCCGGCCATCCGGGCGGTGGCGAGCGCTTCCGCGTAGAGCGAGCGGGCATCCGCGAGCCGGTTCGAGTCGTGCGCCAACCAGCCCACCGAGATGGCGAGTTCGCCGGCCCCGGCCTGGAGCCTGCGTTCGGTCTTCGCGCTGTACTCGCCCTCGTTGAGCAGCACGTAGGCGGTGCGCAGCGACTGCCCGGCGCGTTCGAACAGGGTGTCGCCGCCGTGCGCGTCGTCGGCCAGCCGGATGTCCCGGACGGCCTGTTCGACGCCGAGCACCTCGGCGGCGCCGACCTTGCGCAGCGGCGGCACCGGTCCCGGGCGGCCCGGCACCAGGGGGCCGGGTCCGGGGTCGAACAGTCGCGGCACGGCGGGGTCGGTGGCGGGGCCGCCGGCAGCGGTGGCGCGGCCGGCGGCGGCCGCGGCCGACCGCTCGATGCCGATCACGGCGGCCAGCGCGGTCGAGCCGCCGGCCAGGAACGTACGGCGACGCACGTCGTCGTTCTCCTCGTCGAGATAGGGCGATCCGTCGGACCCCCGGGGCACCGCGCCGGCCCCCGGCCACGGGGGCCCGTCCGGAGCGGTTGGATCCGCGTACGGCGAGGCAGCGTACGGGAGTTGGGTGGAGAGCGGTGAGCGCGGGGCGGGCAGGGGCGGGAACGGGGGGTGGCACGTGGGCGGTTCGGCCCGCAGGCCGCCGGGGGCCGCCGTGCGGCCCCGGACGGCGGTGCGGGGGGAGAAGCCGAGGTCGGTGAGCGTGCGGTCCGGCCACATGTGCCGGAACACCCGCTCGTAGGCGTAGTTGGGGCAGCGGATCTCACCGGACTCGACCCGCCCGACGTAGCGCGCGTCGCAGGACACGTGCTCGCCGATCTCGCGGGCGGCCCGGCGCACCGCCGTGGCGAACTCGCCGGGAGAGCGATCGCCGCGCAGCGCGCGCATCACGGAGTTGGGGGACGGACGGTTCGGCTCGGCCGGTGGGGTGGCTGCCATGCCGCCGACAGTACCGGGCGTGACCGGTCGACCACGGCGGGTTCACGGGAGATGTGCTGTCAATCCGGTACATACCGGGCTTTGTTGCGGGTATCCGCCATGAAATGCCATGCCTTGCTGTAAGGCGCCCCGTGGCCTGCCGGGCGTCCACCGCGTTGTCCTGATACGTGGAAGCCCGGGCCCCGCCCCGGCCCGTCGCCCGCCCCCGCGGCCCCCACCTCCCGGACGGCGGCGGCTTCCGACCCGACGAGGTACAGGAGGGCCCATGATGGCCACCGGACTGCCGCAGTACCGACCCGTCGTCGGAGGGGCGCTCGCCGGCGCCGCCCCCGCCCTGCTCCCCGAACCCGCCGACGAACGGATCCCCGGCCGCGGGCCGGTCGAGGGCGGCCGGGCCCCCTGCGGCGCGCGGAACCGCACCGGAGCCGCCGAGGACACCCCCGCCACCTCCTACGACACCGTGACCGTCGCGCTGCGGCACGGCCTGGAGGCGGTCGACATCCTGCGCCTGCGCCGCGCCTGCGGCGCCGTCCTGCAGAGCCGCAACGGCAGCACCGTCGTCTTCCTCGTCCCCGCCGGCACCTGCGACACCTGGCACCTGCCCGGCAGCTCCTGCACGGCCGGCGCCCTGCTGCCCAGCGCCACCGACCCGCGCTGGGTGATCCCCCCGGCCGGCGTCGCGCGCCCCACCGACGCCTGGGTGCTCCGTTCCGCCCTGTGCGAGGCCGCCTGCACGCTCACCGCCGGCGGACTCGGCCCGTTCTAGCGTGCGTGCCGTGCGGATCCAGCCGGGCCCGCGAGCCCGACCCGCCCCTCCGGCCGGATCCACCCGGTACGCCCCTCGACGCCCCTGACCTGTGACGACCGGCCTGTGGCGCCGCCCCGCCCGGCGGCGATAATGGCCGGCATGGGACGAAGCAGAGCCGCCCGCGGTACGGGCCGCGACACCGAGCGCGACACCGGACCGGCCGCCACCGGCCCCGGTGGCCGCACCCACGCCCAGGGCCCGCTCACCCGCCCCGTCGACTCCGGCCTCGCCGAGCTGCGCCCCGACCGCGACCGGCCCGACGCCTGGTCGCTGTTGATCGACGGCGCCCCGCAGTCCCTGGTCGACCTCGCCGACCCCACCCACCTGGGCTTCGAGTACCAGCGCCGGCTCGGCCACCTGATCGACCTGGCCGCCCCGCCGGGCCGACCGCTCACCGTCCTGCACCTCGGCGGCGGCGCCCTCACCCTGGCCCGCTACGTCGCCGCCACCCGGCCCCGCTCCCGTCAGCAGGTCGCCGAGATCGACACCGCGCTCACCGAACTCGTCCGCACCGAACTCCCGTTGGAGCGCGGCTGGCTGATCAAGGTGCGCGGCTCCGACGCCCGCAGCGTGCTGGAGCGCACCCCCGAGGGCAGCGTCGACCTGGTCATCACGGACGTCTTCTCCGGCGCCCGCACCCCGGCCCACTGCACGACCGTCGAGTTCACCACCCTCGCCGCCCGCGCCCTCGCTCCCGGCGGGCGGTACGCGGCGAACATCGCCGACGGCTCGGCCCTGCGCTTCGCCCGCTCCCAGGTGGCCACCCTCGGTGCCGTCTTCCCCGAGCTGTGCCTGATCGCCGACCCGGCCGTGCTGCGCGGCAAGCGCTTCGGCAACCTCGTCCTCGCGGCCGGCCACGACCCGCTGCCGCTGGCCGACCTCACCCGCCGGGTCGCCTCCGACGCGGCGCTCGGCCGGGTCGAACACGGGCCCGGGCTCACCGACTTCACAGCCGGCGCCGTCCCGGCCACCGACGCCACCGCCGCCCCTTCGCCGGCCCCGCCGCCGGGCGTCTTCCGCTGACCGGTCCGGCCGTCCCGGCTGCCCGCCCGGCCGGCCGGGACGCCCGGCGCCGACCGGAACGGCAGGCCGTCCCGCCCGCCGTGGGCGCCACGCCGACGGGCCCGACCTGACCTGACCGGGCCTGACAGGCCTGCCGTCCGGTCCGGCTCCCGGTGCGAACTCCCGCCGCGCCTCCGGCGGGTGGGCCCCGTTGCCGTCCTCCCGGGCCGGGCCCGTCAGTGTCCGCGCGGCAGGCCGCGGTGCTTGCACATGGCCGCGCCGGTCAGCAGCAGTCCGGCGGCGATCGGGGCGAGGACGGCGGTCACCGTGGCGGAGTCGTCGCCGACGGCCGTGACCGGGGCGGTGTCGGCGAGGGCGATCGGCGCGGCCGGACCGTCAGGCGTGACGGTGCTCACCGGCGCGGCGGTGGCGGTGCCGGCGAAGCCCCGGTCGGCCGTGCTCCGCGGGTCCGGGGCGACGGTCTCCCGGGCGGGCGGGGGCGTGGCGGCCGCCCGGGGCTGGTGGGGCGCGCGGGCGGTGGCCGCGGTGCGGCCGGGGCCGCTGCCGGGCCGGGCGGCGGTGGGCGGTGCGGACGGTTCGCCCTCGCGGGGCGCGCGGGCCTCGACGCGGCGGCCCTGCGCGGGGGCGGTGTCGAGCAGGCCGGAGGCGATCGCGAAGGCGTCGGGGACGGCGGCCCGTTGGCCGGGGAGGGGGAGCCCGCCGGCCCGGATCCGGTCCTGGAGGAGGCCGCCGACGGCGCCGGTGGTCCCGGCGAGTCCTGTGCCGGGCGGTTCGCCGACGGGGCCGGAGGGCCGGGCGGTCTCCCCGCCCGGTTGGTGCCCGGCTTCGGGGGGCGGTCCGGCTGATGTCCCGTCGGGCGGGGAGCCATCGGTGGCGGGGCGGCTCCGGGGCGCCCCGCGCGGGGCCGGTCCGCCGTGCGCGCCGCCGTCGTGCGGCGCGGTCCGTCGGACGGCGGGCCGGGTCCCCTCCGGCGGGGGTTCGGCGGAGGCCGCGTACGCTCCGGGTGCGCCGATCCCCCAGAGCTGGGCGAGGAGCGCGCCGCCGGCCGCGACTGCGCGGGGGTGCGGCAGCCACCGTCGGATCGCGCGCCGCGCTCCGGTGACGCCGCAGGGGGCGGGCTCCTGGGGCCTGGTCGCGTGATTGGCTCGCACGTGAGTCGAGAACGAGCGGACGGGGCGTGAGGTCACGCCGGCCGTCACGGACGGTCATCGCGCTAGTGGCCCGGGGGGTCGGCCCCCCGGGGCCACCGGCCGCGGGGTGGTCAGGAGTTGGGGCGCAGGGTCCAGGTGACCGTCATCACACCGGTGACGGCGCCGTCGGCGCGGGTGATCTCGACGGTGACCGGGAACTCGGGGCGGCCGCCGGCGTCCAGCTCGGCGACGACCTCGGCGGCCGGGCGGCCGAGCAGGGCGGTGGCGGTGACCTCGCCCATGGCGAGCTTCTTGTAGGCGATCTCGGCGTTCACGGCGAGCGGCACGGCCCGGGAGAGCTGGTCGCCGAAGGCGGCGAGCACGATGCAGCCGCTGGCGGACTCGGCGAGGGTGAACATCGCGCCGGCGTGCGGGCCGCCGACGTGGTTGTGGTACGCGGGCTGGTCGGGCAGCCGGAGCACCGCGCGCTCCGGGGTGGTCTCCAGGTACTCGAGCTTGAGGGTGTGCGCCATCGGCACGGTGGAGTCGAGCAGCTGGCCGATCGAAGGAGTCGTCATGACGGCAATGTTACTTGTCGGTAGCTTCTGGCGGCAGGTCTGCGCCGGGAAAACCCGAACCGCCGGGGAGAACTGAGGGAACGCGAAAACGCCCGAGGGGCCGACCTCTTGAAGAGATCGGCCCCTCGGGCTCTGGGGTGAGTGACGGGACTCGAACCCGCGGCCACCTGGACCACAACCAGGTGCTCTACCAACTGAGCTACACCCACCATCTGTCCGGTCCGTTCCCGCTCTCGCGTTCCCGTTCCGACAGGAAGAACTCTACAGGATCCGAGAGGGTGCTCGCGCCAGGGTTTCGTTCGGGCGGACGCGGGCACTCCGCGCACCCCTACGAGCCCGCGGCGGCGGGGTCGGGTGGCGGCCGTCGGTGGCGGGGGCCGGGTCGGCCGGGCCCCGCCACCGGGGACGGTCTGCCGGGGACGGTCTGCCGGTCAGGCCGTCGGAGCCTGGTACTTCTCGGCGATGGCGCGCGCGGTGTCGGTGTCGGGGCCGGGCTGCGGGACGAACACCGCCTCGCGGTAGTAGCGCAGTTCGTCGATGCTCTCGCGGATGTCGGCGAGCGCCCGGTGGTTCCCGCCCTTCTGCGGGCTGTTGTAGTAGGCCTTCGGGTACCAGCGGCGGGCCAGCTCCTTGATCGAGGAGACGTCCACGATCCGGTAGTGCAGGTGCTTCTCCAGCGCCGGCATGTCCCGGGCCAGGAAGCCGCGGTCGGTGGCCACCGAGTTCCCGCACAGCGGCGTCCGGCCGGCCTCCGGCACGTGCTCGCGGATGTACGCGAGCACCCGCTCCTCGGCCTCGGCCAGCGTCACGCCGTGCTCCAGCTCCTCCAGCAGGCCGGAGGAGGTGTGCATGGCGCGCACCACCTCGGGCATGTTCGCCAGCGCCTCCGCCGGCGGGCGGATGACGACGTCCACGCCCTCGCCGAGGATGTTCAGCTCGGAGTCCGTCACCAGCGCCGCGACCTCGACCAGGGCGTCCTGGTCGAGGTCGAGGCCGGTCATCTCACAGTCGATCCATACCAAACGGTCATTCACGCAGCTCACCCTACGGCGCGATCACGCGCCGCGGGGACCGGTGGCGCCGACCGGGGCTCCGGGGCGCAGCCCTCGGCCTGGTGCTCCTCCGCGCCGGCGTGCGGGCCGTGGCCCTCCGGGCGTTCGCCGTCCCGGCCGGTGCGGACCGCGTGGCCCTCCCGGGCCGGGCGTGCCTCGTGAGCCGTCCGGGCGCCCTCGGCACCCGTCCGGCCGGCCTGCGGACGGACCTGCGGCGCCCGCGCCTGCCGGCCCCGGAGCTCGCCCGCCCCGCCCGCCGGCTGCCCGGCGGGGGCGGGCGCCGGCACCCGGCCGCCGCCGGTGGCGTGACCGCGGCCGGCCTGGCCCGCCCCGGTCGCGCCGGCGTCGTCCGCGGGCCGCTCGACCGCGCTCCGGTGCCCCTGGCCCTGACCGCGCGCCCCCGGCTGGGGCAGGCCGTCCTCCGCGGCCGCGTGCTCGGCGGTGCGCGGCGGACGCCCCGCGCCGGCCCCGGGCCCGGCCTGCGGCGGCACCATCGGCGGCCGCGCCGGACCGCGCCCCGCACCCTGCTGCCCGGGGTGCGGGGGCTGTGCGGCCTGCTGGTACGGGTACGGCTGTCCGGCCCGGGCGTGGAAGGCCTGGGCGGTCGGCGTCCCGGCCTGCCCCGGACCGAACGGACCGGGCTGGCCGTGCGGGCCCAGCTGACCGGGGCCGACCGGCTGCGCGCCGTGCGGCACCGGCTGACCGTGCGGGCCGACCGGCACCGGCGACCCGGGGCCGCCCGGGAACGGCTGCCCCGGTTGCCCGCCGTGCGCGCCGCCGAACAGGGCCCCGCCCGCCGCGGCGGCCGCGGCCGCGTGCGGCAGGGCACCGGGCAGCCGGAGGTCGCCGCCCTGCACTCCACCCGGCAGGGCGGACGCCGGACCGGGGCGGCGGGCCCGGTAGCTGGTCCGGTACGCGGCAGGGGAGACCCCGAGCTGGCGGCGGAAGTGCCCGCGCAGCGCCACCGGCGAACGGAACCCGCACCGGCGCGCGACGTCGTCCACCGACAGCTCCGAGGTCTCCAGCAGCCGCTGCGCCTGGAGCACCCGCTGGGTGATCAGCCACTGCAGCGGCGCACTGCCGGTGAGCGTGCGGAACCGGCGGTCGAAGGTGCGTCGGCTCATGTAGGCGCGCGCCGCCAGGACCTCGACGTCGAACTGCTGGTTGAGGTTCTCGAGCGCCCAGGTGACCACCTCGGCCAGGGGGTCGTTGCCGATCTCCTCCGGTAATGACTGGTCGATGTACTGGGCCTGTCCTCCACCGCTGCGGCGGCTCGGCACCACCAGGCGGCGGGCCAGCGCGTTGGCGGCCTCGGCGCCGTGGTCGCTGCGGACCACGTGCAGGCACAGGTCGATGCCGGCGGCGGTGCCGGCCGAGGTGAGCACGTCGCCGTCGTCGACGAACAGCTCGCGCGGGTCGACGTGGACCCGCGGGTAGCGCTTGGCCAGCGTCGGCGCGTACATCCAGTGGGTGGTCGCCGGGCGGCCGTCGAGCAGGCCGGCGGCGGCGAGGACGAAGGCGCCGGTGCAGAGTCCGATGATCCGTGCGCCCTCGTGGTGGGCCTTGCGCAGGGCGGTGATCGCCTCGACGGGCGGGGGCTGCGAGATCGAGCGCCAGGCCGGCACGACGATGGTGCCGGCGCGGGCGAGCGCCTCCAGTCCGTAGGGCGCGGAGAGGGTGAGACCGCCGGTGGTGGCGAGCGGGCCCTCCTCGCCGGCGCAGACCAGCAGGCGGTAGCGCGGCACCCCGGCGTCCTGGCGGTCGACGCCGAAGACGGAGAGCGGAATCGAGCTCTCGAAGATCGGGGCCCCGCCGAAGATCAGCACCGCGACGGTCTCACGGCGGCGCCGGCCGGAGAGCTTGCGCGGGGCGGAGCCGGTCATCGGGGTGGGGGAGCCGTTCGGGCCGGGACCACCGTGGCCGGTCTGGCCGTGGCCCGGTGCGGCTCCGAGGGCGAGGGTCCCGAGCGGGCCGGCGGGGGAGCCGTTCGCGCCGGGCCCGCCGTTCAGGCCCGGGTAGCCGGCCTGGGCGGGGTAGCCGGCCTGGGCGGGGTGGCCGACCTGGGCGGGGTGGCCAACCTGGGCGGGGTGGCCTGGGTGGTCGGCGCCGTAGGCCTGGGCGGGGTTGACGGCCCCTCGGCTCGCGAGCGGCCCGCCGTGCGGTGCTCCGCCGTGCAGGAGTCCCGCGTGGATGCCGCCGTGCTCCGCGGGCGCCGAGGAGGGGCCGGTCGCGGTGCCGGGCCCCGGCGCCGAGGAGTACGAGAGGTGGTGGGCTGCGCCCGGGGCGCCGGAGATGCGGGTGCCGGCGGCGATCGCGGAGGTGCCAGTGCTTCTCGCGGACCTGGCCGCGATACCGGCCACCGCCTGGCCGCTGTCAGGACCCGCGTCGCTCCTGCTCACCCTGCTCAAGGCGCTCAAGCCCCCTCGGTGGTGTGGTGTGGGTGGTGCGGCACTGCTCGCCAAGATCGAAATCTATCGGGTGGACCGTTGCCGTTGTGACAAGTTCACCATCCGACGCTATGTCGACATGGCAATTTGGCGTGATGCATTCGATCACGAAGCGTGGCACCCGTCGACCCTTCTGGGAAGAGGGCCCGTGCAACGGTGGCTGGTTGTCGAGGGGCTGCTCCCGGGGTGCCCGGGTTCCGCGCACCCGGCCGGCGGGTCTGGGCTGCGGATTTGCCCAAGCGGGAGGGACCGGCCCGAAATTGACCGAAAATAGCCGGTGCACAAGAGGGCGCACGCAACTCCTCCGTGCGCCTCCCAGGCCTCATCCGGCCAAGGCGGCGACGGCCGGACCGGGGCCGGGACGCCGGGTTACCGTCCTGCTGTGAACACCCTCAGCCGGCTCGAACAGGCCAACGACAACGCCGCCGCCTTCTGGCTCGCCCAAGCCCGCGCGCACGGCTGGCGGTACCGGATCCGCCCCGACTGGACGGCGGTCCGCTGCGCCCGCACCCCCGATGACCCGCCCCGCCTCCTGGTGACCCGCCGGTACGCCGAACCGAAGCCCCTGGAGGCGGAGTTGGCCGAGCTCATCGAGGAGTGGGAGGCCGTCCGGTTCACCGTGGAGGACCCGTACGGCGGGCTCGACCTGACCGGCCTCGGAGCCGCCAGGATGCCCGCCATGCCGGTGATGACCCGTGAGCCTGGCCCGGTCGAGGGCGCCTCCGCCGCCCTCCCCGCCCGCGCGGAGGCGCGCGGCGGTGGCGTCCTGACGGTCGATGAGGCGCTGGACGGCGACACGTTCGCGCTGGTCGAGCGCGCCGTCGTGGACGGCTTCCCGCTGCCGGCCCGGCAGCCCTGGAGCCG
Source organism: Kitasatospora sp. NPDC101176 (assembly GCF_044768035.1). NCBI lineage: Bacteria > Bacillati > Actinomycetota > Actinomycetes > Kitasatosporales > Streptomycetaceae > Kitasatospora > Kitasatospora sp. NPDC101176. The sequence continues at coordinate 24,267 of NZ_JBIWPA010000011.1, read as the reverse complement.
CGGCGGGGCCCTCCCGGAGAGCCTGCTGGGCGACGCGGGGTGCCGGGCCTGGCTGGGCCGGGTCGACGCCGCCGTGGCGGGAGCCTGCCTGACCTACGACGACGGGCGGGTCACGGGCGTCTACTGGGTGGCCACGCTGCCCGCGCACCGCGGTCGGGGCGTGGCCGGCGCCGTGCTGCGGACCGCCCTCGCCCACGCGCACCCCGACCGCCCGGCGAGCCTCGTGGCGACGTCGCTCGGCGAACCGCTCTACCGCCGGCTCGGGTTCACCGAACAGGCCCGGACCAGCTGGTGGATCCGCACCCCGGCCGACTCCTGAGGGCCGGGGTGGGCGGGCCGCCGGCCGGTTGCAGGCCTTCGACGGGTGACCGGACGGACGGCTGGCGGTGCGTGGAGGGACGGACGGCCGGCAGCGGGTGGGTGGGCGGCCGGAGGTGGGCGCGCGGGGGCGCTACGGGGCGGCCGCGGCCGGGGCCGCGACGAAGGCGGTCGGTCCGGGCCCGGCCACCCCATCGGGCCTCCCGCGCAGGGGTGTTGGGCGGGCGCCGGCGGTCGCGCGGCGGCCGTCCGCCCCCGGAGCAGTGCCCTGGGTTGAGCCGGCGAGGCCCTCCGAAGGGCTCTCGGTGAGCAGGGCAAGCTCGCCGGTGCGGTTTCGGACATCCGACGGCCCCACTGGCGCACCGGAAGCACCGGCCGTCCCGCCGCCCACGGCAACAGGCGCAAACGGGCTCGCCGGGGCGGTCGTCGCCAGGTGTGCGCCGGGCCGAGCGCCGAGGAGCGCCGTCGTGCGCACCGCCGCTCCGGCCGCCCGGCGCCGCACCGGACCGTCCGCCCGGATGCCCGGCCGCGGCGAGGGCGCGTTGCGCGCCGTGAGCACCTGGCCGACCGCCTCCGGCAGGCCGGCCGCCTTCAGCGTCGGCCGGTAGCCGGTCTCGGCCCAGGGGCGGCCGTGGTGCAGCCAGACGCTGCGCAGGCCGGTCAGTTCGGCGCCGGCGATGTCCGCGGGGGCGTGGTCCCCGACCATCCAGGTGTGCGACGCCCAGTCGCCGGTCGGCGCGACACCGCACCGCTGGGCGGCGATCTCGAAGATCAGTGGATCGGGCTTGACGCAGTCCGCCTCCTCGGAGATGACCCAGCCGTCGACCATCGGCCCCAGCCCGGTCCGCCGGATCTTCTCCAGCTGCGGCCGCGTGCCGCCGTTGCTCACGATGCCCAGCGTCCACCCGGCCGCCCGCGCCGTCCGCAGCGCGTCGATGTGACCGGACGGGCAGTGGATGTGCGAGTTGATGCCGCGTCGGTAGTGGGCGAGCAGGAACTCGGCGGAGACGTCCAGGCCGTAGCGGCGCCGGACGGCGGACAGTACGGTGCTGCGCGGTACGTAGCCGCCACCATCCAGGGTGACGAACCAGTCGACGTCTCCGGGCGGTAGGTCTCGTTCGGACAGAAAATCCTGAGCCCAGGCCCGGAAAGCGGCGTCCCTGGGGAGCAGCGTGTTGTCGAGGTCGAACAGGAGCAGGGGCATGTGTCGCATGGTGCCAGCGGCCGTGCCTATGCACCTGGCAAATGCCAGAGCGCGTCGTGAAGCCGTGCACACTGGCTGAATCGGCATCCCGGCCCGGGTGGCGGACGGGGCGGGGCGGGTCCGTCGGGGCTGGTGGGACCGGTGGGGCGTGACGGTTGGCGACATGTCGCAACGGATCGTCGCCGATCCATGACAGTCCGGTCACGGTGTCCGGTGGGCCTGTTGCGTCACCCGGTCCGCTCAGTCAAGCTCCAGGGAACCTCCTTTCCGGAGGGGCGCGTCGCCGGCGGGCGGGGCGCACTGCCGTCGGCGGGCGCATCCTCCTTTTGCGGGAACAAGGGCGCTCCGAGGCTTCACCGCTGGGCTGGGACTCCCGCCCGTCGTACTCTGAAAGGAACAGGTCACATACGGTGCTGCGCGGCGCAGACCGACGTCATGCCGTGGGCGGGCCTGCTGCCCGGGCAGCGTTGTCCTCTCCTGTCGGCCCCTCTCCCTCGAAGAGCCGTGAGCCATGGCTGGTTTTGAGTCCTCCCGACCGCTGGAACCGGACGCGCCCCGCAGCGCGGGCGCAGCGACCGGGGACGGCCACGGCCCCGCAGCCGACGGCCCGGGCCCCGCGGACCGCGTTCCGGCCCCGGCAGAGCGCGTTCCTGCCCCTGGAGACCGCATTCCGCCCGCTGCCGGCCACGACCCGACCGACGGGCACGCCGAAGCCCGCGGCGACGGGCACGCCGACGCGTCCGCCGACGGTCGTACCGACGGCCCGGGCCTCGTACGCGCACTGCGCGACGCCGCCCGGCGGGGCGGCATCGTCCGCCGCGGCCGGTCCGGCCCGCGCCAGCGCCGCGGCGAGCGTCCGGCGGGCTCTCCGGAGCCCCCGGTGACGGGCCGCCTCGGCCCGGGCGCCGAGCGTCCGAAGGCGTCCGACCCGTCCGGTGCGTACGTCGAGCCCACGGCCCAGGACGCGCCCGCGCGCCCCCTCGACCCGGTCTTCCAGCACGGCGTGGTCGTCGGCTTCGACGGCTCCCTGTCGAGCGAGCGCGCGCTCGCCTACGCGGTGGGCATGGCACGTCGCTCGCAGTGCGGCCTGGTGATCGTGCACGTCGCCAACCGCCTGCCCGCCACGGTGTGGGCGGGGTGTGAACCTCCCGTCTTCGTCGACCTCCCCGACCACCGGACCGAGGTCCTGGGCCTGGAGCTCGCCTGTGCGGACTTCCTCGCCGGCGTGCCGTGGATCCTGATCGAGCGGGGCGGCGACATCTGCCACGAGATCGAGGAGGTCGGCCGTGAGTACGCCGCCGACGCGATCGTCGTCGGCACGACGCACGGCCTGCTCGGCAAGCTCTTCGGCTCCGTCTCCGGACGGCTGGCCCGGCGGGCCAACCGTCCGGTGATCGTGATCCCCTGACGCCCTCTCACGGCGCCCGGCCCGGCGCTCCCCGCGCCGGCGGCCTCGCGATGCCGGCGGCCTCGCGATGCCGCCGGCTTCGTGGTGCCGGCCGCTCCTCAACGCCGTGTGAGGAGCGGGGTGTCGTTCCGGTGGGACCGGCTCAGAACGTGGCGCCGATCTCCCGCGCGATGAGCATCCGCTGGACCTCCGACGTGCCCTCCCCGATCTCCAGGATCTTGCAGTCGCGCCAGAACCGGGCGACCGGGAACTCGTTCATGAAGCCGTACCCGCCGTGGATCTGGGTCGCCTCGCGGGCGTTGTCGACGGCGGCCTCGGACGAGTACAGCTTCGCGATCGCGGCCTCCTTCTTGAAGGGTTCGCCGTGCAGCAGCCGGGAGGCGGCGTCCCGCCAGGCCAGGCGGGAGGTGTGGGCGCGCAGCTCCATGTCGGCGAGCTTGAACTGGATGGCCTGGTTGGCGCCGATCGGGCGGCCGAAGGCCCGGCGGGTGCCGGCGTACTTGACGGACTCGTCGACGCATCCCTGGGCCAGGCCGGTGGCCAGGGCGGCGATCGCGATGCGGCCCTCGTCGAGGATCCGCAGGAACTGGGCGTAGCCTCGGCCACGCTCGCCCAGCAGGTTGGCCGCGGGGACGCGGCAGTCGGTGAAGGACAGTTCGCGGGTGTCGGATGCGTTCCACCCGACCTTCGAGTACTTCTTGGACACCTGGAACCCCGGGGTCCCGGTGGGCACGATGATGGAGGAGATCTCGCGGGTGGGCGAGCCGAATTCGCCTTCTTCACTCGAACGAGCGATCGGTTCGGTGAGCGCGGTGACGGTGACCAGACCGGTGATGTCCGTCCCGGAGTTGGTGATGAAGCACTTGGTGCCGTTGATGACCCACTCGTCGGTGGTCTCGTCGTAGCGCGCCGTGGTGCGGGTCGCGCCGGCGTCCGAGCCGCCCTCGGGCTCGGTCAGGCCGAAGGCGCCGAGGAGTTCGCCCGAGGTCAGGCGGGGCAGCCACTCGCGCTTCTGCTCCTCCGTCCCGAAGCGGTGGATCGGCATCGCGCCGAGCGAGACGGCCGCCTCCAGGGTGATCGCCACCGAGGAGTCGACCCGGGCGAGCTCCTCCAGGGCGATGCCGAGCGCGAAGTAGTCGCCGCCCATGCCGCCGTGCTCCTCGGGGAACGGCAGGCCGAACAGGCCCATCCGCCCCATCTCGCGGACGATCTCGTAGGGGAACTCCTCCCGCTCGTAGAACTCGCCGATCTTCGGCGCCACCACGTCCTGGGCGAACTCGGCGACGGTGCGCCGCAGTTCCTCGTACTCGCTGCTGAGTCGGTGGTCGAACACGGTGATCCTCCTGGGGCCCGGCCGGGGTGGCAGCGGGCGTGAGCGGGACGACCGGCGTCCGTCGGACGGTGTGACGGTCGCACGGTGGGATTGGGTGACGAGCGGGGAACCGGGGCCGGCCGGCGGTCGGGTGGCCGCGCGGCCGGCCCCGGGCGGGGGGCGGGTCAGCCCCGGGCGGCGCCGAGCAGCGCCTGGACGGTGCGGGAGGGGCTGGGCCGGCCGAGCCGCTCGGCCATCCAGCCGCTGGTGGCGACCAGCGCGCGCAGGTCGACGCCGGTCCGGACGCCGAGCCCGTGCAGCATCCACACGAGGTCCTCGGTGGCCAGGTTGCCGGTGGCGCTCTTGGCGTACGGGCAGCCGCCCAGTCCGCCGGCCGAGGCGTCCACCGTGGTGACGCCCTCGCGCAGCGCCGCCAGGGTGTTGCTGAGGGCCTGGCCGTAGGTGTCGTGGAAGTGCACGGCGAGCCGCCCGACCGGCACCCCGGCGCGGGCGAAGCCGGCCAGCAGGGCGCCGACCTGCCCCGGGGTGGCCACGCCGATGGTGTCGCCGAGGCTCAGCTCGGTGCAGCCCATCTCCAGCAGCTGCACCCCGAAGCGGACCACCTGGTCGACCGGGACGGGGCCCTCCCACGGGTCGCCGAAGCACATCGAGAGGTAGCCGCGGACGGCCACGCCGGCCTCGGCGGCCCGTGCCACGACGGGGCGGAACATCGCCATGGCCTCGTCCGCCGAGCGGTTGAGGTTGCGGCGGGCGAAGGTCTCGGTGGCGCTGGCGAACACGGCGATGTCGGCGGCGTGGTGGGCGAGCGCGCGGTCCAGCCCGCGCTCGTTGGGCACCAGGACGGGCAGCCGCAGGCCGGGGTGGCGCCCGGGCAGGCCGGCCAGCCGGGGCACCAGCTCCTCGGCGTCGGCCAGCTGCGGCACCCACTTCGGGTGCACGAAGCTGGTGGCCTCGACGGTGCGCAGCCCGGCGGCCGCGAGCCGGGCGATGAACTCCGCCTTGACCTCGACGGGCACCAGGGCGCCCTCGTTCTGCAGTCCGTCGCGCGGTCCGACCTCGTGGATCCGGACCTCCTCGGGCAGGCCGGGGGCGCGGACGGGGTCGGGCAGCCCCAGGTCGAGCGCGTCGGGCTCGCGGGCGGGGGCGGTCACGACCGCACCCCGGCGGGCGCGGGGGCGGCCTGCCCGTCGGTGTCCCGGCCGTCGGCGTCGTCCTCGGCCGGGGCGACCACGACCAGCAGGTCCTCCATCGCGACGGTGGCGCCGGCGGCGACCCGGAGGTCGGCCACCACGCCGTCGTGCGGGGCGGCGATCACGTGTTCCATCTTCATGGCCTCCAGCACGAGCAGGGGCTGGCCCTTGCGGACCGTCTCGCCCGCCGTGGTCTTGACGACGGTGACGGTCCCGGGCATCGGGGCGGTCAGGGCGCCGTGGTGGGCGGCGGCCCCGGCGGCGTTCTCGGCGACCGGGTCGTGGGGGTGCAGCGGCCAGGCGTCGCCCTCCACGCCGAGCCAGGTCACCGGACCGGCGGCGAGGCCGGGGGAGGCGTCGACGGCCAGCGCGAACGCGGTCCGCAGGCCGTCGACGGTCAGGTGCAGCCGGTCGCCGGTCAGGGTCGCGCGGGCGCGGTGGACGGGGCCGGCGTCGAGCCGGAGCTCCACCTCGCGGGTGACCTCGGCGGGATTGTCAGTGGCATCGGCTACGTTGCCCGCAGTGATCGGACGGACGCACACCGACACCGGGTCCTGGCCGGGGGTGCGGAGTCGGTGGGTGGTCCAGGCGGGGGTGCCGCCCAGGCGCCAGCCGGAGGGGAGGGAGAACGGGTCGGTCCAGCCGCCGGGGTCGGCGGCGGGGGTGAGGTCGAGGTGCCGCGCCAGCGCGGCCGCGTAGTAGAGGAGGTGGGCGGATGTCGGAGCGCCGGAGGGATGCGGGCCGGTCGCCCCCGTGCCGTCGCCGTTGCCGGCCTCCTCGGCCGGGTGCCCGGGGTCGGCCGCGTTCGCCGGCGAGTACGGCGAGGCGAGCAGTCCGGGCTGCTGCCGGGCCGTCTGCTCCACCAGTCCGGTGTCCAGTCGGCCGGCGGCGACGTCGGGGTGGGCGAGCAGTCGGCGCAGGAAGCCCGTGTTGGTGGTGACGCCCAGGATCCGGGTGTCGGCCAGCGCGGCGCGCAGCCGGCGCAGCGCGGTCGGGCGGTCGGGCCCGTACGCGATGACCTTGGCGAGCATGGGGTCGTAGGCGCTGGTGACGACGGATCCGGGGGCGACCCCGGAGTCGACGCGGACGCCCTCGCCGCGGGGCTCGTCCAGGACGAGGATGCGACCGCCGGTGGGCAGGAAGTCCCGCTCCGGGTCCTCGGCGCAGATCCGGGCCTCGATGGCGTGGCCCAGGAAGGAGACGTCGGACTGACCGAAGGAGAGCCGCTCTCCGGCGGCGATCCGCAGCTGCCACTCGACCAGGTCGAGTCGGGCCGCGTCCTCGCCGACGGCGACGGCGAGCTCGGTGACGGGGTGTTCCACCTGGAGACGGGTGTTCATCTCCATGAAGAAGAAGTCCCGTACCCCGTCGGTGGTGGCGGAGGCGGGGTCGGCCGGGTCGATGCCGGGGACGATGAACTCCACGGTGCCGGCCCCGGTGTAGCCGCAGGACTCCGCGGCGCGGACGGCCGCGGCGCCCATCGCGGCACGCGTCTCGGCGTTGAGCAGGACGGAGGGAGCCTCTTCGATCAGTTTCTGGTGGCGGCGCTGGAGGCTGCACTCGCGCTCGCCGAGGTGGACGGTGGTGCCGTGGGCGTCGGCCAGCACCTGCACCTCGATGTGGCGCGGCCGGTCGACCCAGCGCTCCAGCAGCAGGGTGTCGTCACCGAAGGCCGTCCGGGCGACGCGGCGGGCGGCGGCGATCTCGGTGGGCAGGTCGGCGGGGTCCCGCACCAGGCGCATGCCCTTGCCGCCGCCGCCGGCGGACGGCTTGAGCAGGACGGGGTAGCCGATCCCGTCGGCGGCGGCGACGAGCTCGTCGTCGGTGGGCGCGGTGGCCTCGCTGCCGGGGACCACCGGGACGCCGGCGGCGCGGACGGCCTCCTTGGCGTTGATCTTGTCGCCCATCAGTTCCACCGCACCGGGAGGAGGTCCGATGAAGACGAGGCCGGCGTCGGCGCAGGCGCGGGCGAAGCCGGCGTTCTCGGCGAGGAAGCCGTAGCCGGGGTGGACGGCCTGGGCGCCGGTGCGGCGGGCGGCGGCGAGGATCTGGTCGGTGCGCAGGTAGGTCTCGGCCGCGGAGCTGTCGCTGCGGTCGGCGGGGCCGAGCCGCACCGCGACGTCCGCCTCGCGGACGTGCGGGGCGTCGGCGTCGGCGTCGCTGAACACGGCAACCGAGCGCACGCCGAGCCGCCGCAGGGTGCGGATCACCCGGAGGGCGATCTCACCGCGGTTGGCGACCAGAACTGTGTCGAACATGGGAGGCGTTCCTCCGGGTCGAGGGGGCCGTACGAAGAGAGGTGGCGGGCGGGGCGGGCGCCCCGGCCCGGGCGGTGCGTCGGCACCGCCCGGTCACGCCCGCGGAAGCGGGGTCACGGTCGGACGGGAGGGGTCGGAACCCGCGGGGGCGGGGTCACATCCGGAAGACGCCGTACGGGCCGGGCTGCGGGAGCGGGGCGTTGGCGCAGGCGGTGAGCGCGAGGCCGACGACGGTGCGGGTGTCCATCGGGTCGATCACGCCGTCGTCCCAGAGCCGGGCGGTGGCGTAGTAGGCGCTGCCCTGGCGCTCGTACTGCTCGCGGACGGGGCGCTTGAACTCCTCCTCCGCCTTGGTCGGCCACTGCTCGCCGTGCGCCTCCAGCTGGTCGCGGCGGACGGTGGCGAGGACGGACGCCGCCTGCTCGCCGCCCATCACGGAGATCTTGGCGCCCGGCCACATCCACAGGAAGCGGGGTGAGTAGGCCCGTCCGCACATCGAGTAGTTGCCGGCTCCGTACGAGCCGCCGATCACCACCGTCAGCTTCGGGACGCGGGTGCAGGCGACGGCGTTGACCATCTTGGCGCCGTGCTTGGCGATGCCGCCCGCCTCGTACTGCCGGCCGACCATGAACCCGGTGATGTTCTGCAGGAAGAGGAGGGGGATGCCGCGCTGGTCGCACAGCTCGATGAAGTGGGCGCCCTTGACGGCCGACTCGGAGAACAGCACGCCGTTGTTGGCGACGATGCCGACGGGGTGGCCGTGGATCCGGGCGAAGCCGGTGACCAGGGTCGAACCGTACTCGGCCTTGAACTCGGCGAACCGGCTGCCGTCGACCAGGCGGGCGATCACCTCGCGCACGTCGTAGGGGGTGCGCGGGTCGACCGGGACGGCCCCGTACAGCCCGGCCGGGTCGACGGCCGGCGGCTCGACGGGGGCGAGCGGCCACGGCGCGGCCGAGCGCGGGCCGAGCCCGGCCACGATCGTGCGGACGATGGAGAGCGCGTGGGCGTCGTCCTCGGCGAGGTGGTCCGTGACGCCGGAGGTGCGGGAGTGGAGCTCGCCGCCCCCCAGCTCCTCGGCGGTGACCACCTCGCCGGTGGCGGCCTTCACCAGCGGGGGCCCGCCCAGGAAGATGGTGCCCTGGTTGCGGACGATCACGGCCTGGTCGCTCATCGCCGGGACGTACGCGCCGCCGGCCGTGCAGGAGCCGAGCACGGCGGCGATCTGCGGGATGCCCGCGGCGGAGAGCCGGGCCTGGTTGTAGAAGATCCGGCCGAAGTGGTCGCGGTCCGGGAAGACCTCGTCCTGCATGGGGAGGAAGGCGCCGCCCGAGTCCACCAGGTAGACGCAGGGCAGCCGGTTCTCCAGCGCGACCTCCTGGGCGCGCAGGTGCTTCTTCACCGTCATCGGGTAGTAGGTGCCGCCCTTGACGGTGGCGTCGTTGGCGACCACCACCACCTCGCGTCCGGCGACCCGGCCGATGCCGGCGATCACCCCGGCCGCGGGCGCCGCCCCGTCGTACATGCCGTCGGCGGCCAGCGGGGCCAGCTCCAGGAAGGGCGAGGCCGGGTCGAGCAGGGTGTCCACCCGGTCGCGGGGGAGGAGCTTGCCCCGGGAGGTGTGCCGGGCGCGGGCCTTGGCGCCGCCGCCGAGGGCGGCCGTGTCGAGCTTGTCGCGCAGCTCGGCGACGAGGGCCCGGTGCGCCTCGGTGTTGGCCAGGTAGGCCGCGGAGCCCGGGTCAGCGGAGGTGCCGAGCCGGGGTGCGGGGGCCGCGGCCCCCGGCGGTGCGGCGGACGGCGCCGCGGTGCCGTTCGCCGTGCTGAGCTGGACTCCGGCGGGTGTGCCGGCGGTGGAGATGACCATTCCCAAGAGCTCCCTTGCCCTCGGCGCCTGGTGGGCGGCCGGGTGCGGTACGCCCATGAGTCACACGTTAATTAACGTTAACTTACGCGCCCAGGTTAACGGCCGATAACCCGACTGTCTACGATGGGCAGCATGCCGAACGTCCCCGCAGCCTCCGCGCTCCCACGCCGCGACCAGATCCGCCGGGAGGCCGCGCGGCTGTTCGCCGCCCGGGGCTTCCTCGGAGTGGGCGTGGACGAGATCGGCAAGGCGGTCGGCATCAGCGGCCCCGGGCTCTACCGCCACTTCGCCGGGAAGGACGCGATGCTGGCCGACCTGCTGATCGGCATCAGTGAGCGCCTGCTGGAGGAGGGGCGCCGCCGGGCCGGGGGCGGTGACGGTCCGGCCGCCGCACTCGACGCCCTGATCGGCGGCCACGTCGAGTTCGCCCTCGACGACCGCGACCTGATCACCCTGCACGACCGCGAGCTGCTGAACCTCAAGGAGGAGGACCGGCGCAGCGTCCGCCGCCTCCAGCGCGGCTACGTCGAGCTCTGGGTGGACGTGGTCCGGCAGGCCTATCCGCAGCTGGCGGGCCCGAGCGCCGAGCCGGTGGCCCGGGCCGCCGTCCACGCCGTCTTCGGACTGATCAACTCGACCCCGCACAGCCTCGCCCCGAACCCGGCCCAGGGCGAGCGGGTCGGCCTCCAGCGCGACGGCATGGCCTCCCTGCTGCACGCCCTGGCCCACGGCGCCTTCGCCGCGGCGGCCGGCTCCGTCGCGGCCGAGGCGGCTCCGGACGCGGCTCCGGACGCCTGAGGCCGGCACCGGCACGCCCCGCGGACCCCGACCTGCACCCCTGGTCCGCGCCCGCCGCGCGCCCGCCGCCGCGCGTCCCTGATCCGCGTCCCTGATCCGTGCCCCGGCCCCGCCCGGCGCCCCCGGCCCGGGTCCTAGGTCCAAAGGACGGCGCCCACCGGCCCGCGGCCGCTGGGCGTCCGCCGGGCCGTCCGCGACCCTGGAGGCAGGCGGGGGTGGCGTGCCGTGCGGGTCCGATCGGGAATCACCGCAGGGCGCGGGCTGTTTGCCAGACCGCCGGACCGGACGATCCGGGCTGTCCCGGCCCACTCCCACCCCACCCCGGTGGGAGAACGCCGTGGCGGCCACCCGACGAAATGGTTAGCATCCCTAAATATGCCTGAGACTCACGGATCCACGGTGGAGCAGTCCCCGAGCGGCCCACCGGTTCCCGGCGCCGGCCGGCAGGACACCGGCGCCGGCCCGCAGACCGGTCGGGGCCCGCAGAACGCCCCGGGCCCGCAGGGCGGCGGGAGCCCGGAGACGACCGGCTGGCTCCGCCGGCTGGTCGGCTACTGCTGGCACTCCCGCCGGAGCGTGCTGCTCGCGTTCGGCGCCTCGCTGGTGGGCATGGCCGTCACCTCGCTGGTGCCGCTGGTCACCAAGCTGATCATCGACGACGTCATCACCACGCACACCCGCTCGCTGGCCCCCTGGGCCCTGGTGCTGCTGCTCGCCGCGGTCGTGGTCTTCGGCTGCACCCAGGTCCGTCGCTACTACGGCGGTCAGCTGGCCCTCGACGTCCAGCACGACATGCGCAGCGACCTCTTCCGCTCGCTCGGCCGACTCGACGGCCACCGCCAGGACCGCCTGGACACCGGCCAGGTCATCGGGCGCGCGACCTCGGACCTCCAGCTGATCAACGGCCTGCTCTCGATGCTGCCGATGATGACCGGTTACCTGCTGATGTTCGTCATGTCGCTGGCCGTGATGGTCTGGCTCTCCCCGCCGCTCACCCTGATCGCCCTGGTGATGGCGCCCGCGCTGTGGTGGGTCTCCTCCCTCAGCCGCAAGCGGCTGTTCCCCGCCACCTGGGCCGCCCAGCAGGAGGCGGCGGCCGTGGCGGGCGTGGTGGACGGCGCCATCGGCGGCGTCCGGGTGGTCAAGGGCTTCGGTCAGGAGGCCCAGGAGCTCGACAAACTGGAGCTGGCGTCCCGCAACCTGTTCGCCGCCCGCCTCCGGTCGATCCGGCTCAACGCCCGCTACAACCCGGCGATGCAGGCGATCCCGGCGCTCGCGCAGGTCGCGGTGCTGGCCTTCGGCGGCTGGCTGGCCGTCGACGGCCGGGTCTCGCTCGGCACCTTCGTCGCCTTCTCGGCCTACGTCGCGCAGATGACCGGTCCGGTGCGGATGCTCACCGCGGTCATCACGATCGGCCAGCAGGCCAGGGCCGGCGTGGAGCGCGTGCTGCAGCTGATCGACGACCGTCCGCTGGTGCAGGAGCGCCCGGACGCGCTGACCCTCGACCTCACCCGTTCCGGCCGGGACGGCGGGGCCGCAGAGGCCTCGCCCGACGCCGCCGTCACCCCCGGTTCCCCGGCCGGCTCCGCCGGCCCGCGCACGCCGGACGTCGCCCTGGAGTTCGACCAGGTCGAGTTCCGCTACGACCCGGAGCACCCCGCCCCCGTGCTGCACGGCCTCAGCCTGCGGCTGGCCCCGGGCGAGACCCTCGCGCTGGTCGGCGCCTCGGGCTCCGGCAAGTCGACGGTGGCGCAGCTGGTGCCCCGCTTCTACGACCCGGCGGCCGGCGCCGTCCGGATCTACGGGCACGACCTGCGCGACCTCACCCTGGACTCGGTCCGCGCGGCGGTCGGGATCGTCCCCGAGGAGAGCTTCCTCTTCTCCGAGTCGGTCCGCACCAACATCGCCTACGGCCGCCCGGACGCCACCGACGAGCAGGTCGTCGCGGCCGCGCGCGCCGCCCAGGCCGACGAGTTCGTCCGCGAGCTGCCGGACGGTTACGAGACCAGGGTCGGCGAGCAGGGTCTGACCCTCTCCGGCGGCCAGCGCCAGCGCATCGCACTGGCCCGGGCGATCCTCACCGACCCCCGGATCCTGCTGCTGGACGACGCCACCTCGGCGGTGGACCCGCAGATCGAGGCGGAGATCCACGACGCGCTGCGCTCGGTGATGACCGGCCGCACGACGCTGCTGATCGCGCACCGGCGGTCGACGCTCCAGCTCGCCGACCGGATCGCCGTCCTGGATCACGGCCGGCTCCTGGACATCGGCACGCACGAGGAGCTCGACGCCCGATGTCCCCAGTACCGGGCGCTGATCACCGACCACGAGGCGGGCCGCGCCTCCCGGCGGCCGCAGGCGGAGCCCGCACCCGGGCAGCCGTCCGAACAGCACGCCGGGCAGCATTCCGGGCAGCAGGCTCCCGACGACGCGACGGACCCGACCGCGGACCGGGCCCCCGACCACGCCCCTGACCAGGCCCCTGACCAGACCCTCGACGGGCCCCCCGGGCGGACGGCCGGCCAGACCGCCGCGCCGGAGCGCGGACCGGCGGTCCCCGCCCTCCCCACCCCCGCCCTGGTCAAGGCGGCCCGCACCGCCAACCCCGACCTGCTGGCCACGGTCGCCGCGCTCCCGCCGGCCACCGACACCCCGGCCATCCCCCGGTCCGAGGCCGAGGCCGGCGACCCGGACTTCACCCTCCGCCGGATGCTGCGCCCCTTCCGGGCCCCGCTGGCCCTCGCCCTGCTGCTCGTCGCGCTGGACGCCGGCGCGGCCCTGGTGCTGCCGGTGCTGATCCGGCACGGCATCGACCAGGGCGTCAGCAAGGCCCTGATGTCCGGGGTCGCCGTCGCCGCGCTTGCCGCGCTCGTCGTGGTGCTGCTGGACTGGCTGGTGCAGAGCGCCGAGAACCGGGTCAGCGGACGGACCGGCGAGCGGGTGCTCTACTCGCTCCGGCTCAAGATCTTCGCCCACCTGAACCGGCTCGGCCTGGACTACTACGAGCGCGAGCTGTCCGGTCGGATCATGACCCGGATGACCACCGACCTGGACTCGCTGACCTCGTTCCTGCAGACCGGCGTCGTCACCGCCGTGGTCAGCCTGCTGACCTTCGCCGGGATCTTCGCCGCGCTGCTGATCATCGACGCCGGCCTGGCCCTGGTGGTCTTCGCGGTGCTGCCGCTGCTGGTGATCGCCACGCTGGTGTTCCGCAAGAAGTCCAAGGACCAGTACGAGCTCTCCCGGGACCTCATCAGCACCGTCAACGCCGACCTGCAGGAGAACGTGGCCGGCATGCGGATCGTCCAGGCCTTCCGCCGCCTGGACGCCAACACCGACCGCTTCGTCGCCCGGGGGGAGGCCTACCGCGAGGCCCGGGTCCGTGCGCAGCTCTACATCTCGCTGTACTTCCCGTTCGTCCAGTTCCTCTCCAGCGTGGCCGCCGCGCTGGTGCTGATCGTGGGCGCCGCCCGGGTCGACGCCGGGACGCTGACGGTCGGCGCGCTGGTCGCGTACCTGTTGTACATCGACCTGTTCTTCGCGCCGGTCAACCAGCTGTCCCAGGTGTTCGACGGTTACCAGCAGGCCTCGGTGGGCCTCGGCCGGATCCGGGAGCTGCTGCGCACCCCGACCACCACCGTGCAGTCCGCCGACCCCGTACCGGTCCCCGAGGGGCTGCGCGGGGAGATCTCCTTCGAGGGCGTCAGCTTCGCCTACAACGGCGGGGCGGACGGCGCGCCGGACGTGCTGACCGGTGTGGACCTGCACATCCCGGCCGGGCAGACGGTGGCGCTGGTGGGTGAGACCGGCGCCGGGAAGTCGACGCTGGTGAAGCTGGTCGCCCGGTTCTACGACGCGACGGCCGGCACCGTCCGGGTCGACGGGGTCGACCTCACCCGCTACGACCTGGCGCAGTACCGGCACCGGCTCGGCGTGGTGCCGCAGGAGGCGTACCTGTTCGCCGGCACGGTGCGCGAGGCCATCGCGTACGGCCGGCCGCAGGCCTCGCCGGCCGAGGTGGAGACGGCGGCCCGGGCGGTCGGCGCGCACGACATGATCCTCAAGCTGTCCGGCGGCTACGACCACGAGGTCGCGGGCCGCGGGCGCAACCTCTCGGCGGGCCAGCGCCAGCTGATCGCGCTGGCGAGGGCCGAACTGGTGGACCCGGACATCCTCCTGCTGGACGAGGCGACCGCGGCCCTGGACCTGGCCACCGAGGCGGCGGTCAACCACGCAGCCGACCGGCTCAGCGGCGGCCGCACCACCCTGGTGATCGCCCACCGGCTGACCGCCGCCGAGCGCGCCGACCGGGTCGTCGTGCTGGACCACGGCCGGGTGGTCGAGGACGGGACCCACGCCGAACTGCTGGCCAGGGGCGGCACCTACGCCCGGCTGTGGGAGGCCTTCATCGCCGACGGCCACCCGGTGGCCGAGGCCGTCCCGGCCGGGTAGGTCCCCGGGCCGGGTCGCCCGGAGCAGCGTGGGCCGGAGTCCGACCGGACTCCGGCCACCCTCCCCGTCCGGCCACCCTCCCCGTCCGGCCTCCCGCCCCGGCCGGGCGGCCTCCGGTCGGGGCGTTCGGAGCGGCGGTGCCTGCGAGGGGCGACGGCCGCCCCGGCGTCAGGCGGCGATCAGCGAGGTCAACAGGCCCGAGGCGTCGATGCCGTGCGGAAGCTCGCTCACCTGTCCGTCCCCGACCTCGACCACCCGCCAGCCGGAGCCGTCGGCCCGGTAGGCGAGGTCGGTGGTGACGAAGCGGCAGCCGAGCGTCCGGACCAGCGCCTGGACGCCGTCGAGGTCGGGTTCGACGGTGTGGCGGGGCCCGTCGGGGTGCGGTCCGACCAGGACGGGCTCGCCGTCCAGCCACCACACCCGCGCCTCCGCGGCCCGTCCGGCCCCGTCGCCCCGGCCGTGGGCGCCATCGCCGGTTCCGTCGGCCCCCGTTCCGTCGGCCCCCGTTCCGGCACCGCCCGGCGCGGCCGCCCCGGGGCCGCCGACCCCCCGCCCGGCGTCCGGGAGGCCGGCGAACCGCTCGAACCGCCGCAGCACCACCCCGCCGGCCAGGAACTCGCCCTGCAGCTCGACGAACCGGGCCACCACCCGGCCGACGGCCGCCAGGTCGGCCAACTCCGGGACGTAGCAGGCCTCGTGCCACTCGTGCTTGCGGGACTTCACGTAGTCCTTGACGATCGCCGGCCCGCTGCCGCCGAGCCGGGCCGCCGCGGCCGCCAGCTCCTCCGCCGCTGGCGCCGCCCCGGCGGTCGGGATCCACGTACTGGGCGGGGTCGCCCCCTCGAACACGCCGTACCAGCCGGGCAGTTCGTGGGCCGTCGCGTAGCCGGCCGCGCTGGTCAGCAGGTGTCCGCCGCGTGCGGTGAGCGCGGCGGAGAACTCGGCGTAACGGGCCGAGGGCAGCATCCAGCCCCGGTACCAGAGCGGGCCGCTGCCGCGCGGCACCCGTAGGACGGCCTCCTCGGCCCGTCCGGCGAGCAGCGCGTCGTGGTCGACCAGGTGGTGCTCGCCGCCCGACTCCCGCAACAGCCGCGCCTCCCAGGCGAAGTGCGGGTCGGGTCGGCGCGGGTTGAGCGGGTCGGCGGGGAGGAGGATCGCGGGTACGGGCATGGCCGTCAGGGTACGGCCGGAGCCCGCCCGTGTCGGCGGCTTTCACTCCGGCGAATTCGGCTCGACGGCCCGGGGCCGCGCTGCCAGAGTGATCCGATGCGAAACCTGCTGCGATCCCGCAAGCGCGTTCCCCGACAGGCCGCCCGCACCGTCGTCCTGGACGAGGGAGGCTCGGTCTTCCTGCTGCGTTCGGACAACGACGAGGTGGGCGTGCACTGGACGATGCCCGGCGGCGGACTGGACACCGGCGAGAGCCCGTGGACCGGCGCGCGGCGCGAGCTCTGGGAGGAGACCGGCTGGACCGACCTCGAACCCGGCCCGTTGCTCTGCACCTGGGAGCACGACTTCACCTGGCACGGCACCCCGGTCCGCCAGCACGAGCACATCTACCTGACCACCGGTCCGCACCGCGGGCCGGTCGGCGACGTCAGCGCCGTGCACGCCGAGGACCGGATCCTGGACTGGCGCTGGTGGACCCCGGCCGACCTGGCCGACGAGAACGCCGACGCGCTCTGGCCGCCCCGACTGCCGGAGCTGTTGGACGCCGTCCGTTCGGGCTGGGCGGTGGACGGACGGCCCCCGGTGCCCGTCGACCTCGGCTACGTGCCGAACGCCCCGGACGTCCGCTGACGACGACCGGATGCTGACGACCGCCCGCTGACGCTCAGCCACCGACGGCCGGCCGCGATCCGCCACGCACGACCCCGCCGCACATCACCCGCGGCACATCACCCGCCGACCGCAGGGCTCCCGTGCGGGCGGCCGTCGTCCCGTCGGCCCTACGGCCGCCCGCCGCGCCGGGCCCGCCCGCCCGGTCCGGCCTCCCAGCCGTGCAGGTCCAACTCCCGGTCGTGCAGCGCGGCGGGGTTCATCAGCACCGTCAGCTGCGCGCCGGCCAGTTGCTCGAAGGTGAGCCCGGTGGCGGCCAGCAGCCGGTCGGTCGGCACCGAGACGGCGATGGCGGGCCGCCAGGACGGCAGCACGACGAGGCTGGTGCCGCGGCCGAGCCGGACGGTGTCGGCCGCCACCCGGACCGGAGCCCGCTCCTCGGGGCGGCCGACGGCCTCGGGCTGGAGGGGGCTGCCACTGATCAGGATGCCCAGCGGGGTCTCGCCGCGCGCCGCCCCGGGGTCGGCGGCCGGCCACTGCTCCACGGTCCGGCCGGCATCGGCGGGTTCACCCGTACGGGGGAGGACCACCCGGCCGTCCCCGTCCTGGAGGCCGGCCGGGGCCGCCGGTTCGGCCGGGCCGACGGCGGCCGGTCCGGCCGGGGCGCTCTCCGGGTGCATCCGCCGCAGCCGGCGGGACGGGGAGGGCCGCCGCGACCCGAAGCCCCGCAGGTCCTCGCGGGCGGCCCGCAGGACGGGCACGTCGGTCTCGTCCGCGGTCGGGGCGGTCGTGAGGGGGAACCGGGTGTACCCGGTGGTCCCGGTGCCGCTCGCGCGCTCCGGACCCGCGGGGACCGCCGCGCTCCCCGGGTCGGCCGCGCCGAGGCCGCCGTGCACACCGTCCGTCCGGTCCCGACCGCCGGGGCCGCCCGCGGCACGGACCAGACCGTCCAGACCGTCCACGCCGTCTGAGCCGCCCGCGGGGCGCCCCCGGCCGACGCCGTCGGACTCCTCGGCCCGGCCCGCGCCGTCCCCGCCGAGCAGGGCCCGTACCTCCGCGACCGGCCGACGGCACGCGGCCGCCAGTTCGGAGACCGAGCGCCCCTGCGCGTGCGCGGCCCGCAGCCGTTCGGCGAGCGCCGCCCGCAGCCGTGACGTGGTCGGATCGTCCGTCGCGGCGTCCTCGTCGGCGGGGCGGCCGTCCAGCGGTGCGTCCTGCGAGCCGCGGGGCCGGGGCACCGAGTCGGGTCGCGCGCCGCCGGGGTGGCACGGGTCGCCGGCCGGACCGCTGGGGGAGGCCCCCGGGGCGCCGGCCGGGCCGGCCTCGGCGGCCGTCGTGACGGCGCAGCGCCCGGCGTGCGGTGCCGGCGTTCCGGCGCCGTCCGCGGGCGGGCCGGGCGGCGTCGGATCGGTTGCGGTGGGGTGGAGCGAGGTCATCGGCACGGGCCCTTCGGCGGACGGTCCCGACGATCCTCCCGCACCGCGCGATCAGCTCCAAGCGTCATTTCCGCGGTCGCGCGCGCGGACCGGGCCCGCCCCTACCCGGTGTGCCGGCTCAAGTGCCGGGCGCGACGAAACCCTTGAGGTCGCTGAGCACCGCGTTCGCCGCCAGGACGCCGAGCCCCAGGAACCAGGTCTCGTCCGAAACCGGTCGGGCCTGACCGGACTTGACCGCACCGAGGGTCTTCCAGAGCGCGCCGCCGAGCACCGTGTCCTGGTTGGTGGCGGTGGGGGTGCCGTAGACGCCGTAGAAGATCCAGTCGGCGTCGGCCTTGTCGATCTGCTCCGGGCTGACCTCCACCGCGAGTTCCTCGACCTGTTCGATCGGGGGCTGCGGCAGCGGCACGTCGGCGAGGACGGTGCCGATGAAGGACAGCCCGGCGTACAGCCGGGTGCGGCCCGGCATGAAGCGCAGCGGGGTGACGGTCGGCCGCTTGCCGCCGAGTCCGGCGCCGACCGCGGTGGCGGCCGCCTGGTAGGCGTCGAGCTGCGCACCGGCCTCCGCCTCCAGACCGAAGGCGCTGGCGTTGAGCCGGAAGTTCTGCTTCCAGGGGTAGCCCGGGCGCAGCGAGAAGACGGTCGGCGCGATCTTGGACAGTTGCGCGTACTGGTCCTGGGCGCGCAGCCGGCTGCCGAGGATCAGGTCGGGTTTGAGCGCGGCGATCGCCTCCAGGTTGAGGCTGTTGATGGTGCCGACCGCGGCGGGGGCGCCGGCCCTGTCCTTGAGGTAGGAGGGCAGCGACTTGGAACCGTCGGTGTGGACGACGCCGACCGGCTGGATGCCGAGCGAGACGACGTTGTCGAGCTCGCCGGTGTCCAGAACGACCACCCGGGTGGGCCGGGCGGGGACGACGGTCTCGCCCATCGCGTGCCGGACGGTGCGCGGGTAGACGCCGGGGGCGGCGTCGGTGCCGAAGCCCTTCATCTTCTCGATCACGGTGGCGTAGTCGTCGCCGCCCTGCTTCACCGACTTCTGGTCGGGCGGGGAGCCGCCGGTGCCCGGGGTCGACCCCCCGGAGGCGCCGGGGCCGCCGCTGCCGCCGGGTCCGCCGCAGGCGGTGAGGAGCCCGCCGAGGCCGAGCACCGCTCCGCCGGCGACGGCGGTGGACAGGAACCGGCGGCGGGACGGGGTGCGGGGACCTACCGGGGCGGGGCCGACGCGGGCCGGGTCGCCGGGGGCGGGGGCGCCGGAGGTGAGGTCGCCGGAGGTGGGGGCCACGCGACGCTCCTTCGAGATCGAGGTTAGGTTAGGCAAACCTACTACGTGCCCAAACCTCAACGTACGTGCATAAAATCACCAAGAGTTGGTCTGCTCAACCTTCTGCATCCGCACTAGAGTGCGCTGGTGCGTGATCAGCAGCTCTCAGAGCACGGAAGCAGCGGCCGGGCAATGGCGCCCGGCGCTCCGCAGGGCACCCCGGTCAGTGGTGCCAGTGGTGGAGTCCCCGACCGGGGGACGGCGGGGGGAGCGGGGGACAAGGGCCTGTCGGGCAACTCGGTGGGCCTGCTGAGCAGCGTGGTCCTGGGCGTCTCGACGGTCGCCCCGGTCTACTGCCTGACCGCGACGCTCGGGCCGACCGTCACCGCGGTCGGCGTCCAGATGCCCGCGGTGTTCCTGGCCGGTTTCCTGCCGATGCTGCTCGTCGCGTTCGCCTACAAGGAGCTGAACAAGGACTTCCCGGACTGCGGCACGTCCTTCACCTGGACGGTCAAGGCCTTCGGCCCCCGGGTCGGCTGGATGGCCGGCTGGGGCCTGACCGTCGCGACGATCATCGTGCTCTCCAACCTGGCCGGGGTCGCCACCGACTTCCTCTACCTGATGCTCGGCGAGATGACCGGCAGCAGCCGGGTCGCCGACCTCGACCAGAACCAGGCCGTCCACCTGCTCACCGTGGTCCTGCTGATCGGCGGCGCCACCGCGATGAGCTACCGGGGGATGACGGCCACCCGGTGGTTCCAGTACGGCCTGGTCGGGCTCCAGCTCGCCGTGCTGGTGCTCTTCTCGGTCATCGCCATCGGCAAGGCCGCCGCAGGCGAGCTCCCCGACTCGATCGGCTTCTCCGCCTCCTGGCTCAACCCGCTGGAGGTCGGCTCCTTCAGCGCCTTCACCGCCGGCCTGTCCCTGTCGATCTTCATGTACTGGGGCTGGGACACCTGCCTCACCATGAACGAGGAGACCCTCGGCAGTTCCAGGACGCCGGGCCGTGCGGCGATGACCTCCATGGTCACCCTGGTCGGCTCCTACCTCCTGGTGGCGATCGCCGCACAGATGTTCGCGGGCGTCGGCTCCACCGGCCCCGGCCTGGGCAATCCGGAGACCTCCGACAACGTCTTCGCCGCGCTCGCCCGCCCGGTGCTCGGGTCGCCCTGGAGCGTCCTGCTCTTCCTGGCCGTGGTCGCGAGCGCGGCCGCCAGCCTGCAGACCACCTTCATCCCGGTGGCCCGCACGCTGCTCGCGATGAGCGCCTACCGCGCCGTGCCGCCGCGCTTCGGCGCCGTCCACCCGCGCTTCCGCACCCCCGGCTACGCCACCGCCGCGGCCGGCGCCGCCACCGCGGTCTTCTACGTCGGCATGAGCCTGATCAGCGAGGACGTGGTCGAGGACACCATCCTGGCGCTCGGTCTGATGATCTGCTTCTACTACGCGCTGACCGCATTCGCCTGCGTCTGGTACTTCCGCCGCTCGCTGCGCAACGGCCCGCGCGACCTCTTCCTCAAGGGCGTCGCCCCACTGCTCGGCGGCGTGCTGCTGAGCGGGGTCTTCCTGCAGACCCTCACCGACGCCTGGGACCCGGAGTACGGCAGCGGAGCGGTCCTCGGCATCGGCTCGGTGTTCGTCATCGGCGTCGGCATCCTGCTGCTCGGCGCGGCGCTGATGACCGGCTACGGCCTGGTCCGGCCGGAGTTCTTCCGCGGCGAGACGCTGCGCCGGGACACCCCCGCGCTGGTCGTCGAGGACTGAAACGGGCGCCGGGCGCCGGTGGCCGGCGGTCGATCGCCGGATCGACCGACCGGCCACGCCGGCGGACCGTCGACGCTATCCTCGAGCACATGAAGCTTCACGCGGGCCTGAGCTGGTGGCCGTCCTAGGACGGCCACCCCTCACACCTGACCCAGGGCCGTCCGGATCGGACGGCCCTGTCGTGTTTCCCCACGGGACGGGCTCCCGCCCCCGGACGGCCGCCACCACCGCCGCACCGAGGAGAAACCCGATGACCACCACCGCGACCGCGACCGGCCCCGCCGGCGCCGCCACCACCGCGACCTTCACCGCCGACCCGGGCACCGACCGGGTCCTCACCGGCGACCGCCCCACCGGCCCGCTCCACCTCGGCCACTACTTCGGCACCCTGCGCAACCGCGTCCGGCTCCAGGAACAGGGCGTCGAGATGTTCGTCGTGGTCGCCGACTACCAGGTCATCACCGACCGGGACGTCGCCGACCGGCTCGCCGAGCACACCGAGGACCTCGTCCTCGACTACCTCGCGGCCGGCCTCGACCCGGACCGCGCCACGATCTTCGCGCACAGCGCCGTCCCCGCCCTCAACCAGCTGCTGCTCCCCTTCCTCAGCCTGGTCAGCGTCGCCGAACTCAACCGCAACCCCACCGTCAAGGAGGAGATCGCCCACTCCCGCCAGTCCGCCGTCAACGGGCTGATGTTCACCTACCCGGTCCACCAGGCCGCCGACATCCTCTTCTGCAAGGCGAACCTCGTGCCGGTCGGCCAGGACCAGCTGCCGCACCTCGAGGTCGCCCGCACCGTCGCCCGGCGCTTCAACGAGCGCTACCCGAACAGCGGCGGCGAACCCGTCTTCCCCCAGCCCCGGGCGCTGCTCTCCGACGCCCCGCTGCTGCTCGGCACCGACGGCGGCAAGATGAGCAAGAGCCGCGGCAACTCCGTCGCCCTCGGCGCCACCGAGGACGAGACCGCCCGCATCGTCCGAGCTGCCAGGACCGACGCCGACCGGCGGATCTCCTACGACCCGGCCGCACGCCCCGAGGTCTCCGGCCTCGTCCTGCTCGCCGCCCTCTGCCAGGACCGCGCACCCGAGGAGATCGCCGCCGAGATCGGGGACGGCGGAGCCGCCGCCCTCAAGCGCACCGTCACCGACTCCGTCAACGAGTGCCTCCGCCCGCTCCGGGCCCGCCGCGCCGAACTCGCCGCTGACCGCGCCCACCTGCGCCGGGTCCTGCGCGACGGCGCCGAGCGCGCCAACGCCATCGCCGACGCCACCCTCGCCGAGGTCAGGTCGGTGATGGGATCGGTGTGACGCGGACGGGGCATACCAGTTCCGGCGGAACCGGCCGGAACTGAGGCCGCATCACCCCGCCGACCGCGTCGCCCCGCGCCCCTGGAAGGATTCCGGTCATGGACCAGCAGCCGACCTCGCCCGCACGAGGGCTGACCCGACCGCCCCACCTGCGCCCCGGGGACCACGTCGCCGTGGTCGCCCCCAGCGGGCCGATCGACCCCGAGCGGCTCGCCGCCGGGGCCGGGATCCTGCGCTCCTGGGGGCTGCGGGTGACGGTCGCCCCGCACGTGCTCGACACCCACCCCTCCCTCGGGTACCTCGCCGGCGCGGACGCCGACCGCGCCGCCGACCTCCAGCAGGCCTGGCTCGACCCCACCGTCGACGCCGTCATGTGCGCCCGCGGCGGCTACGGCGTCCACCGCATGGTCGACCTGCTCGACTGGGACGCCATGCGCCGCGTCCCGCCCAAGGCGTTCATCGGCTTCAGCGACGTCTCCTCGCTGCACGAGGCGTTCGCCCAGCGCCTCGGGCTCGCCACCCTCTACGGTCCGCTGGCCTCCGGCTCCGCCTTCGTGACCGACGGACCGACCGCCGAACACCTGCGCCGCACCCTCTTCGAACCCGACTCGACCACGCTGCTCACCTCCGCCACCGCCACCGCCCTCGTCCCGGGCGTGGCCCGGGGCGTCACCGCCGGCGGCTGCACGCACGTGCTGGCGGCCGAACGCGGCACCCCGGGAGCGCGGCCGTCCTTCGCCGGCACCATCCTGATCCTGGAGGACGTCAACGAGCACCCCTACCAGCTCGACCGGATCCTCACCCAGTTCCTGCGCTCCGGCGCCCTCGACGGCGTCGCCGGCATCGCGCTCGGCTCCTGGGAGGGCTGCGGCCGACCGGACCGGGTCCGCTCCGTCATGCTCGACCGGCTCGGCCCGCTCGGCGTCCCCGTCCTGTGGGAACTCGGATTCGGCCACTGCCCGTCCTCGCTGACCGTGCCGCTCGGAGTCCCCGCCCTCCTGGACGCCGACGCCGGCACGCTGACCATGGCCGTTCCCGCGCTCGCCGGCCGGGCCTGAGGCGGACCGCGAGGCGGTGACCCGGTGAGCCGGGGTGAGTAGGGTGCGCGCATGAGTGTGAACGGGGACAGCCTCACCGCCCTCGCCCTCGGCCTCCTGCAGGGCCCGGGCAGCAACGCCCGGACGATCCTCGGGCTCGTCGGCCCGCCCGCGGCCGGCAAGTCCACGCTGGCCCGGCACCTGGTCGCCGAGGTCGAACGCGTCGAAGGCCCCGGCAGCGCCGCATACGTCCCGCTCGACGGCTTCCACCTCTCCGGCGCCCAACTGCGGCGCCTCGGCCTGACGCACCGCAAGGGCGCGCCGGAGACCTTCGACGCCCACGGCTACGTCGCCCTGCTGCACCGCATCGCCGGGGACCGCTTCCGGGACGTCTACGTCCCCGACTTCGACCGCACCCTCGACGAACCCGTCGCCGCCCGGCACGTCGTCCGCCCGCACACCCGCCTCGTCATCACCGAGGGCAACTACCTCGCCTCCACCGACGCCCCGTGGCCGGAGGCCCGCCGCCTGCTGCGCGAGCTCTGGTACGTCGACACCGACGACGCCCTGCGCGAGGAACGTCTGCTCCGCCGCCACCGGGACATCGGGCGCGACGAGGCCACCGCCCGCGACTGGGTCGCCGGCAACGACCACCCCAACGGCGAGTACGTGAAGACGGGGCGCCCGCGCTGCACCCGGACGGTCACCGGCAGTGGTTTGCCCGCGGCGCCGAACAGGGGTAGTGTTCCCTAGTCGCTCGGCAGGGAGCACCGGACACGCATCGGCGCGGACGGTCCCGGGGCGGCCAATCCTTCGAAACACCACTTCCCGGCTCGGGCTGGGTCGCGCTTTGTCG
>NZ_JBIWPA010000010.1:162658-235736 GCF_044768035.1 Kitasatospora sp. NPDC101176 | reverse complement strand
ACCGGCAACTGGGCCATCAACTCCGGCAACGGCTTCTACGGCGGCCTCCAGTTCACCTCCAGCACCTGGGCCGCCTTCGGCGGCACCGCCTACGCTCCCCAGGCCCACCAGGCCACCAAGGCCCAGCAGATCTCCATCGGCGAGAAGGTCCTCGCCGCCCAGGGCCCCGGCGCCTGGCCCGTCTGCTCCGTCAAGGCCGGCCTCACCAAGTAACACCCCCCCCCAAGCACCACCGCCACGGCGCCGCCGCACCCCCACCACAGGGGCGCGACGGCGCCGTTCGCACGCCCTGGACATCCCCGGGACGCTCCCGGACACCCCTCCCCGGATGCCCGCCCCGGACTCCCACCCCGGACACCCCTCCCCGGATGGCCGCACCGGCACCGGCCCGCTAACGAGGCGGCGTCGGCGCGGCGGCGAGCCGGTCACGAACGGACCGCCGCACGAACGGGATCGGTACCGTCGAGGCGCGGGACCGGTTCGGGACCGCAGGCGACTTCGATCGGGGGGACGATGCGCCGGACCGCCGTACCGCTCGCGCTCGCCGTGCTGCTCGGGCTGGCCGGCTGCGACCCCAGGACCGACCCCGGCCGGAGCCTCCCGCCGGACGACCGGCCCGGCTACGCCGTCCCGACCCCGAGCCCTCCCGGCACCGTGATGCCCGAGCTGCGGGGACAGAGCGTGCTGGCCGCCCGCTCCCTGCTGCCGCTCTGGTACCCGGTGACCGTGCGGGACGCCGACCAGCGCGGCCGGGTCGTGGTGGTGCAGTGGCAGTGGCGGGTCTGCACCCAGGATCCCGCGGCGGGGACGGCGCTGACCGGTCAGGTGGTCGCCCTGCGGGCGATGCTCGCCGAGGAGTCCTGCCCGTAGGCGCGGCGGCCGGCACCCTGTCGAGCCCGACCGGCAGCACCCCGGACGGTCCGCAGCCCGGCCGACGGCCCGCGGCCGGGCCCGCCTCCTCGCGCTCGCTCCGGGCCGGCGCCGCCCGTGCGAAATCCGCTCGCGCCGGCCCGGAGCCGTGTGGCAGCGTGCACCCGGTCCGTCCGCACCCGCCCCGCCCGCACGCCCCGCGCCGAGGAGCCACCCGATGTCGCTGCCGCCCCGACTCGTCCCCCTGCTGACGGAGTTCGACTTCGCCCGCACCCGCCTCACCGAGCGGCTGGCCGGACCGACCCTGGACAGCGGGAACGGCACCCCGGTCGCCGTCAGCCCGCTCACCGACGAGGAGTACCTCTGGGAGCCGGTGCCCGGCTGCTGGTCGGTGCGCCGGCACGCGGACGGGCCGGGCGAGGGCGCGACGGTCCTGGTCGGCGCCGGCGCCTGGGGGCGGGACACCACCCCCTGGCCGCACCCGGAGCCGGCCCCTTTCACCACCCTGGCCTGGAGGTTGAGCCACCTCACCGAGCTGTTGCTGCTGCGCGCCGACCACACCGCCGGCACCCGTTCGCTCACCCGGGACGACTTCCGCCCGAGCGGGGACGCCGCGTCCGCGGTCGCCGCCTTCGACGCCGCGGCCACGGCCTGGCGGGCGGCCCTGCTCACCGCCGACGAGACCGTGCTCGACACCGTCGGGTACTGCACCTACCCGCACGGCGGCGACGCGGAGGAGCCGTTCTGGGAGATCGTCTGGTGGGTCAACCAGGAACTGCTGCACCACGGCGCCGAGATCGCCCTCCTGCGCGACCTGCACCGCTGGTCGCCGCGGCACTGACGAGCCGCCGGGGCCACCCGGCCCGCCCGGGCCCGCTCAGCGCGGCGGACGGGCGGGGAGCGGCAGCGGCAGGGCGGGCAGACCGTCGATGCTGGTGCCGACGTACGGCTTGCCCTCGCAGTAAGTGTTGAACTCCTCCTCGTCCTTGCGGCCGAAGTACTGCTCGTGCAGGTCGCGGTCGGCGCGGTAGTCCATCAGCGGAACGGCGAACCCACAGGAGTCGCTGACCCGTTCGGCCCGCACCAGCACGATCGCCCGCAGCCCGGCCCCGTCGGCCTCCGGCGCGAAGCGGCCCAGCAGACCGGCGAAGCGAGGGTCGTCACGGAACACCGGCTCGCCCCGACCGTGCACCCGCACCACGGTGGGCGGGCCGTCGAAGGCG
Organism: Kitasatospora sp. NPDC101176; assembly: GCF_044768035.1. Classification (NCBI taxonomy): domain Bacteria; kingdom Bacillati; phylum Actinomycetota; class Actinomycetes; order Kitasatosporales; family Streptomycetaceae; genus Kitasatospora; species Kitasatospora sp. NPDC101176. The sequence goes on along the minus strand of NZ_JBIWPA010000010.1, from coordinate 233,643 downwards.
CACCACATCAGGGTGATCCGGCCGTTCTCCCGCAGATGGGCGACCGTCTCGGCGGTGGACCCGCCGAAGTCCAGGTAGGCGAGCGTGAGTTCGTCGACGACCACGAGGGTGCCGGAGCGGCCCTTGGGTGAGACGTTCACGTGCCCGTCCTCGGCCAGCGGCGCGGTCGCGACGAAGTAGACGGGCTGCCGCTCGATGAACTCGCGCAGCCGGCCGGTGATGCTCTCGTACTGCTTTCCCATGCCCGCCAGTCTGCCCGCATCTCGCCAGTCAAGAAAGCGTGATCCACCACACGAGACGATCACCCGGCGACCGGGGCGCCCGTAGGATGGCACGTGCACATGCCACCTGCTCGTCCTGACAAGGGAGTTGAGATGGCTCACGACGCCCCGGCCGCCCCCGACCCCGGCGACGCCACCACCTACGGAACGGCCCTCGGCGCGCCCGCCGGACCGCTGCGCCCGTTCGTCCTCGGCTACCGCGGCTACCGGCTGACGCTCCACCGGCCGCGGCGGCGCTTGGAGGTGCCCACGGACGTGGTCACCCTGGCGCTCACCTTCGAGGGGTCGATGCGGCTCACCGACGCCGTCGATCCGGGGCCCGGCCACTCCTTCGCCTCCGTCGCCGCCGGGCTGCGCCGCACCGCCACCATCGCCGAACACTCCGGCGTGCTGCACGGGTTGGCCGTCTCGCTGACCCCCCAGGGCGCGTTCCGCGTGTTCGGGCCGACGGCCGGCGACCTGGGCGGCCAGTGGGCCGAGGCCGGGGACGTCCTGGGCCCGCGGCTGCGCCGGCTGTCCACCCGGCTGGCCGACGCCCCGACCTGGCCGGCGCGGTTCGCCCTGCTGGACGCCTACTTCGCCGCACGGCTCGCCGACGGCCCGCGCTGGGAGCCGTCCGTCCAGTGGGCCTGGCACCAACTGCGGCGCTCGCACGGCCTGGTGCCCGTCCACGCCCTGGTCGCGGGCACCGGCTGGAGCCGCCGCCGGCTGGAGCTGCGGTTCCGCCAGCACCTCGGGGTGGCGCCCAAGCAGGCCGCGACCATCCTGCGCCTCCAGCGCACGCTCGCCGTCCTCGCCCGGCACTCGGCGGCCGAGCGGCCCCTCGGGAACCGGCTGGACGGCGGGAACCGGCTGGACGGCGCCCGGATCGCCACCTTCTGCGGCTACTACGACCAGTCCCACCTCGACCGGGCCTTCCGCGGCATGGTGGGCTGCTCGCCCCGCGAGTTCCTCGCCTCCCGCACCTCCGCCGCCACCCTGCCCGAACCGGCCGACCGGGTCGCCGGCCGGGTGACGAGCGCCGTCCTCAACCCCGGCGGCTGAGCCCGTCCGGAACCGGGGGGACGCGCCGCGTGCGCACTTTTACAAGACGGGCGCCCCCGTCGTCCGGCACCCTCGGAACGCCCGGCCGGTACGGGGGGACCGGCCGGTCACCGGGCGCCGCAGCGGCCGGCGGGCCGCTGCGGCCGCAACGGCGGCGGCAGCGGGACCCGCGACAGTGCCGGGAGCAGCGACGGCGGGCGCCGTGTGTCACCTGCGCACGGAGCCCGCCGCCGGAGCGCGCGGCGGCGCGGACGCGCCGCCCGCCGGTCAGCGCTTCATGTAGACGCTGTCCATGAACTCGATGATCTGCTGGTCGGTCAGCCGCTGACCGTTGCGGTGCCCCATCGCGAGGTCGGCCTCGCTGATCATGCCCACCAGCCGCTCCCCGTCGATCACCGGGATCCGGCGGATCTGGTGCTGTTCCATCTTCCGGAGCACCATCTCCATGCTGTCGTCGGCGCGCACGCAGTGCAGGTGGCCGGACAGCTCCATGGCCGTCATGGAGGACGGGTCCTTGCCCTCCGCGAGACATCGCACCACGATGTCACGGTCGGTGATGATGCCCTTCAGCTTCTGGTCGTCACCGCAGATCGGCAACGCGCCCACGTTGCTGTCGCGCATCATCCGGGCGGCCTCGTCGAGCGTCTGGTGGGCACCGATGCACTGGGCACCGGTGTGCATGATCTCTCGGGCAGTGGTCACGGGGACTCCTTCGTCGATGTCTCCCCCCGGTGATCCCCCCAGCGGCGGTCCCCCCCGAGCGGTCGACCTCACCACTCGCGGAGTGACCGCGCCCTCACCATAGGCAACACCCCGCCCACCCGCGACCGCGGCCGCCGATACTGGAGACGTGACCACGGAAGCCCCCGGAGCGACCGGCACACCGGTCGACGAAGCCGTCCGCGCCCGGCCGGCCACCGCGCTGCGCCCCTACGTGGCCTGGTACTCCGGCTACCGCCAGCGCGGCGTCCCGCCCGCCGTGCACCGCGGACTGCCGTCCCCGTACCTGACGTTCATCCTCACCCTGGACGAGCCGCTGGTGGTCGCCGGCCACCCCGACCCGGCGCAGCCGCCCGGCACGTACCCGACGCTGCTCGGCGGCCTGCACACCGGCCCGGCGCTGATCACGCACGACGGCCGGCAGTCCGGCGTGCAGATCGCCGTGCACCCGCTCGCCGCCAGGGCGCTGTTCGGGTTGCCGGCCGGGGAGCTGGCCGGGATCGACGTCCCCGCGGAGCAGGTGCTGGGGCGGCTCGGCCCGCTGCTGCACGAGCGGCTGCGGGCCGCCGGCAGCTGGGACGAACGGTTCGCCGTGCTGGACGCCGCGCTGCTGCGGGCCGCCCGCCCCTCCGGGCGGGTGCCGCCCGAGGTGGCCTGGGCCTGGCGGGCGCTGCGGCGCAGCGACGGCGCCCTGGCCGTCGCGGAGCTGGCCCGGGAGACCGGCTGGAGCGCCCGGCACCTGCAGGACCGGTTCCGGCGGGAGACCGGCCTGACGCCGAAGGCGGCCGCCCGGGTGATCCGCTTCGACCGGGCCCGGCGGCTGCTGGCCGCCACCGGGCCGTCCCCCCGGCTCGCCGAACTGGCCGTCCGGTGCGGCTACTTCGACCAGGCACACCTGGCCCGTGAGTTCCGGGCACTGGCCGGCGCCGCGCCCAGCGCCTGGCTGGCGGCGGAGGGACCGCAGGACGGGAAGTTCCGAAACGTCCAAGGCGGGGCGGACGCGGCGGCCGCAGAGTGGGAGTCGTGAGCAGCCCCCCAACGACCCCCGAGGAGCACGCGATGGACGACAGGACCCCCACCCCGCAGGTCTGGCCCAGCCTGCGCGCCACCGACGCCCGGGCCCTGATCCGCTTCCTGGTCGAGGCCTTCGGCTTCCAGGAGGTCGTCGTCCACGGCGAGGACGGGTTCGTCGCGCACGCCGAACTGGCCTGGCCCGAGGGCGGCGGCGTGATGCTCGGCTCCGACCGGGAGACGCCCGAGGGCGCCGAGCCCTGGCCGGGCCGGCCGGGCACCTTCACCGCGTACGTGGTCACCGCCGACCCGGACGGCGTGCACGACCGCGCCGTCGCCGCCGGGGCCCGGATCACCACCGCGCTGACCGAGACCGACTACGGCTCGCGCGACTTCGCCGCCGCCGACCCGGAGGGCAACCGCTGGTACTTCGGCACCTATCCGGGCGCGCCGCGGCCCGCCGCGCCCTCGGCGGGGTGAGGAGGCCGTGGCGGCGCCGGTGGACCGGCTGCGGGCGCTCTGCCTGGCCCTGCCGGAGGTCGAGGAGCGGGTCAGCCACGGGGAGCCGAGCTGGTTCACCGGCTCCGGCCGCCGGGCCCGGCTCTTCGTGATGCTCGCCGACCACCACCACGACGACCGGCTGTCCTTCTGGTGCGCGGCGCCCGGCGGCGCCCAGACCCGGCTGGTCGCCGAGGACCCGGACCGCTACTTCCGCCCGCCCTACGTCGGGCACCGGGGGTGGCTCGGCGTGCACCTGGACGGGCCGCCGCCCGACTGGGCCCGGATCGAGGACCTCGTCGCGGACGCCCACGCCCTGGTGGGCCCGGACCGCTGACCGCCCACGCCCGGGCGGTCCGGGCGGTCCGGGCGACGGCGGCCGGGGCGCACGACGGTCCGGGCGCGGCCGTGCGCCGCGGCCGCCGCCCGGGCAGACTGGCTGCGGGGGCCACCCGCAGGCTCGCGCAGGCTCCGGAGAGCGCCCATGCCCCAGCTCACGGTGGACGGGCGCACCCTCGCGCTCTCCCACCTCGACAAGGTGTACTACCCGCACACCGGCACCCTCAAGGGCGAGGTGCTGCGCTACTACGCCGCCGTCCACGACGCCCTCCTGCCGCACCTGCGCGACCGCCCGGTCTCCTTCCTGCGCTGCCCGGACGGCGTCGAGGCCGAGGTGTTCATCGCCAAGAACCCGCCCGCCGGGACGCCGGGCTGGGTGCGCACCGTCGAGGTCCCGAGCAGCGGCGGCGACCTGCGCCAAGTGGTGCTCGACGACGGCGCCGCCCTGCTCTGGGCCGCCAACCTGGGCTGCCTGGAACTGCACGTCCCGCAGTGGCACGCGGCCGCGCCGGGGCTCGCCGACCGGCTGGTCCTGGACCTCGACCCGGGCGAGGGCGCGTCCGTCCTCACCTGCCGGACGGTCGCCGGGCTGCTGCGCGAACGGCTCGCCGCCGACGGTCTGACGGCCTGGGTGAAGACCTCCGGCTCCAAGGGGCTGCACCTGCTGGTCCCGCTCGAGCCCACCCCGAGCACCCGGGTCTCCGGCTACGCCAAGGCGCTCGCCGCGGCCCTGGAGGCCGAGCGCCCCGACCTGGTCGTGCACACCATGGCCAAGGCCCGGCGCACCGGGCGGGTGCTCGTCGACTGGTCGCAGAACAACGCCAAGAAGACCACCGCCGCGCCTTACACCCTGCGGGCCCGGCCGCTGCCGACCGTCTCCACCCCGCTCTCCTGGGCCGAACTGGAGCGGGCCGGCACCGAGGACGACCTCGTGTTCACCCTCGCCGAGGTCCCCGGGCGGCTGGCCGCCCACGGTGATCTGTTCGCCCCGCTGCTCGATCCGGGGCAGGCCCGGCCGCTCCCGGCCGACCCGGTGGGGGCGGGCTCCACGGCGACGTCCACGGTGAAGGGCGCAGCGAGGGCGGGGCCGGAGGCGGGAGCACAGGCGGGCGCGGAGGCGGCGCCGCCCGCCGCGGCCACGCCCCGCACCCGGCAGGTCCTGCACCCGCCCGTCGAGGTGATGCGCCCGGCCGCCGTCACCGCCGTCCCGCCCGCCGACGGCCTGGGCGGCGCCGGCGTGCAGTACGAGTTGAAGCTGGACGGCTTCCGCTGCCTGGCCTTCGCCCGCGGCGACCGCCCGCCGTTCCTCCAGTCCCGTACCGGCCGCGACCTCGCCCCCGAGTTCCCGCCGATCGCCGCCGCCGTCGCCGGGCTGCCCGAGGGGCTGGTGTTGGACGCCGAACTCGTCGCCTGGCGCGACGGTCGCTTCGCCTTCGGGGAGCTCCTGCGCACCCGCCGGGCCCGGGCCGCCTCCCCGGAGGTCGCCCTCGGCCTGATCGCCTTCGACCTGCTGGCCCTGCCCGGCCGCGACGTGCGGCGGCTGCCGCTCGCCGACCGCCGCCGCCTGCTGCTCGCCGCCCTCGCCGACGTCCCGCCACCGATCAGCCCGGTGCTGGCCACCACCGACCGGGCCGAGGCGCTGGAGTGGATGGAACGGCTCGCCGACACCGGCGTCGAGGGCCTGGTCTGCAAGGCCGCCGGCTCGCCCTACCGTCCGCGCGGCGGCGGCCGGGCCTGGGTCAAGTACCGGCGCAGCGACACCGTGGACGCCACCGTCCGGGCACTCACCGGCCCGGCCGCCCGGCCGCGCGCGCTCGTCCTCGAACTCGACGACGGCCGGGTCCTGCTCAGCTCCCCCGGGCTCACCCCGGTGCAGGCCCGCGAGGTCGCCGCAGTGGCCGCGCCGCTGCTCGGCCCCGCCACCACCGACCCCGACCTCGGCCCGGTCCACCCCCTCACCGGCCCGCTGCGCGCCGAACTCACGCTCGCCGGCCGGCCGCCCACCGCTACCTTCGTCCGTCTCCGCGGCGACTGAGGCGGGGGCCGGAGCGGCGGCCGGGTTCACCCCCGGCCGGACGCGCGGCGCACGCGCCCGCCCGCGCTCAGGATCCGCGCCGTTTCGCCGCGTGGGCGAACGCGGTGACGAAGGCGTCCTCGAACACCGGCAGATCGGCCGGGTCCCGGCTGGTCACCAGCGGCCCCGGGCCGTCCCGGCAGAGGTGCACCTCCTCGTCGACCCAGGTCGCCCCCGCGTTGCGCAGATCGGTGCGCAGACTCGGCCCGGAGGTGAGGGTGCGGCCACGGAGGGCGTCGGCCTCGATCAGGGTCCAGGCGGCGTGGCCGATCGCCGCGACCGGGCGGCCCGCCGCGCACCAGGCGCGCACGAAGGCCACCGCGGGCCCGTCCAGGCGCAGCAGGTCGGACCCGGCGACCCCACCGGGCAGGACCAGCCCGTCGAATGCCTCCGCGTCCGCCTCGGCGACCGACCCGTCCACGCCGAAGGTGTCACCGAACGCGGCGCCCGAGGCCTCACCGAAGGCCTCGCCCAGGGCGAGCCGCCGGACGGCCTGGACCCGGCCGGGTGCGGTGGAGAGCAGGCGCGGCACACCGCCGGACTCGGCCACCGCCTGCCAGGGCGACGTCAGTTCGACCTGCTCGACACCGAACGGCGCCACCAGGAAGGCGATCGTCCGGCCGGTGAGCGTGGTGGACGGCCAGCCCATGGGTCAGCGCGGCCCGCGGCCCGCGAGCTCGACGGCGACCGGCGGAGCGGAGCTGAGCCGGGCGCGCGGACAGTCCAGGTGGACGGCCAGCTCCAAGTGGTCGATCCTGGCCACCAGGCCGACCGGGACCACCACCCGGGCACCGGGCACCCAGGGCCCGGCGTCGACCAGCAGGTGGTCCCCCGAATCCTGTTCGACCGTGCCGAGCGGACCGTCGACGGCCTGCACCTCGTACCCCGTCAGGCTCAGCTCGGCCGCGTGGTGGGGACCTGGGCGGTACTCCCACAGCTCGGTGCCCATCACGCCTCCGGCTGGTCCCAGGGCCGCCGTTCGCGGCGCTCGTCCCGGTCGGGGGGCCGTGCGGCGGAGCCGTCTCCGGGTTCGCGGCCCGCGGCCCGGCGGCGCAGCAGCGCCGCGACGGCCATCGCGACCGCCACCGAGGCCGTCCACACCACGCCGAGGGCGATCAGCACGGCGGCCGTCGGGGTCCGTACGCCGACGGTGAGGCAGATCGCGGCCATCAGCAGCGCGGTCGTCACCACCCCGGCGGAGACCCGGCGGGCCACGCCGCGCAGCACGCCGCGGAACCGGCTCGGCCGTTTGGCACCCATGGTGCTCAACTTCCGGTCGAGGCGCGCGTCCTGGCGCAGATCGGACTCGATCTCCTCGAGGAGCCGCCGCTCCCATCCGCTCAACGCGGGTCCGTCCATCTCGGTCACCTCCGACAACTCCGGTGACGTGCTCGCACCCGGGCGGTTTCCCGGTCCGGGCCGGCGTTAACCGCCTCGGGGACCGCCTGTTCCCGCGCCCACCGGGCCGAAGGCCCGCGGGCGGGCGAGCAGGCTGTCGTCCAGGACTCGCAGCAGGGCGGCGGCATCACGGTGGACCTCGGCCGCACCCGCCGCCCGCAGCAGGGGGCCGGCGTCCACGCCGGCCTCCAGGGCGATGCACGGGACCCCGGCCCGCCGCGCCGCCAGCACCTCGCGTACGGTCCCGGCCACCGCCACCGCGTGTGAAGGCCTGCCGCCGACCAGCTCGAGCGCGGCCCTGACCGGGTCGTCGCCCGGGGCGGCCACGGTCAGGGCGGGAGCCCCGGCCGGCCCGGGAGCGGTCAGCACGACCGTCCAGCCACGGGCAGCGCACTCGCGCAGCAGCTCGGCGCAACCGGGCGGCGCTGGCCGCCAGGCGGTACCGAAGACAGCCGCCGAGATCACCGTCATGGCCCACCGCTTTCCCGTTCGAGGCCACGCACCGTACGCGCCCTTCCAGGTTAGGCCGCTCCCCGGCCGAGCGCGCCCTGCCGACCGTCGGCCCCTCCCCGGGCGGACCGGAAATCCGCTTGGCCACGGACCGTCGGGCCGCGATACTCCGGGGACCCGCGGCCGGGGTCCGCGGGGGGGGCGATCCGCAGGAGGGGCCGGGATGACGGTGTTCGCGTGCACGCGGTGCGGGACGGCACTGACCACACCGGTGTCCCGGGTCGCGCTGCCCGCGCACGCCCGTCGCGAGGGCGGGGACCGCTTCCTCCCGCCCCTGCTGGAGCCGGGCACCTACGCCGTCGATCCGCTCTGGTGCGCGCCCCCGTGGCGGCCCTGGGAGGAGATCGGGGAGGCCGCGGCGGCCGCACTCGGCGTCCACGCACCGCTGCCCGGGCTGTCCGTCGGCCCGGCCGGCGCGGTCGTGCTGGCACCGGGCGACACCCGGGGCACCGTCCTGCTGCCGGAGCGCTGCGAGGGCTGCTGCGCCTCGGCCGGCGGCCTCGGGCCGAACCTGGCCTGCGCGGGCTGCGGGCGGGAGGTCGGGACCAGGATCGACGACTGCTACCGGTGGCAGTCCGTGTGGTTCCTCGCGGCGGCCGTGCGCAGGATACCGGCCGACGGCGTGGTCGACGACCGGGTCGACGGGCCGTCGGACGAGCCGGTCGACGGGCCGGTCCCCTCGGCCGAGGAGGGCTGGACGGTACCGGCCCTGCCGCCGGTGGAGGCCCCCGGATGGTGGAGCTCGCAGTGGGAGGCGGCGGTGGGCACGGCGCTGGCCGATCTGCTGGCCGCCTCGGGAGGCGCACCGGTGTCCGTGCCCGACGGCCTGCTCACGGCGACGTTCGGCCGCACGCTCGACGCGCTGCTGCCGGCCGGGCCGCCGGCCCGGACCCTGGCACTGGCCCTGGCCGGTCCCGGGCTGCCACCCGCGCCCGGCGCCGACCTCCTGCTGGTCCCCCGGCACCCCCGGACGGGCACCGGGTGGCGGCCCGGGACCGCCGCGGGGTCGCCGCCCGCCGGCGCAGCCGCCACCGTCCCGCTGGACGCCGCGGTGTGGAGCTACCTGGCCTTCCCGGAGCCGGGGACGACGGCCCGGCTGCCCGCCGGGGTCGAACGCGACGACCCGCTGCCGCTCCGGCCGGACAGGCCGTTCGCCCCCGACCGGGCGGCGCTGCTCGACCGGCTGGCCCGCCTGCCGGCCGTCCGACAGCCGTGGCTGCGGGCGATCCACGACCGGCTCCGCGGCGACTGAGGGCTGTCTCCCTGATCATCTGCGGAGCCGGCTGAGGATGGCTGCGAGGTGGAGTGCAGCCTGGCAGGCGATGGCGAGCTGGTCAGTGCGCATGGCCAGGCCCCACCACGTGTTCCGGGCGGTTGATACACCGTTCCGGCCTGGAACGGCCCCGGCTCCTCCGGCGGGTCCCGCCAGGGCGAGCACGGACGGTACCTCCACGCGATCGCCCCAAGTGTGCCGGAGCGGTCCGCGAGGCCCGCGTCAGCCGGGCCGCCCGGGCTCCGGGTCGGTGGCGAGGCGGGCGTGCAGGTGCTCGTCGAAGTACTCGCCGCCCTCGTAGCGGTAGGACGCCCGCAGGGTGCCCTCGTAACGGAAGCCGGCGCGGGTGGCGACCCGGCAGGAGGCGTCGTTGCCGACGGCGTGGCAGAGCTCGATACGGCGCGCCGCGGCGGTGTCCACGCCCCAGCGGGTGACGGCGGTGGTGGCGCGGGTGGCGATGCCCCGGCCGCGGGCGGCGGCGAGCAGCCAGTAGCCGACCATGGCGAGGCCGTCCTCGCGGTTGGTCCAGCGCAGCGCGACGTTGCCGAGCAGCCTGCCGTCGGCGGCGTCGGTGACGGCGAAGGCGGCGGTGCCGCCCTCGGCCCAGCCGGTGTCGCAGCGCTCCAGGTAGGCCTCGGCGGCGGCCCGGTCGTCGGCGCGGAAGGGGTTCCAGCGGGCGATCTCCCGGTCGGCCGCGGCCGCGGTCAGGGCGGGGAGGACCCCGCCGGGCAGCTCGAGGGTGCGGCCCCAGGGGCGCAGCAGGACGTCGCCGAGGTCGAGGGTGGCCGGGCGGAAGGTGCGCTGGTCACCGACCGGGGCCGGGGCGGTCGGTCGGGCTGCGGCCTGGACCGGCTGGGCGGACTGGGCCTGCCGGACCGGCTGGGCGGGCGTCTCGGTGCTGCTCATCCGACCTTCCTATCCCGCCCCTTCCCGGGCCCGCCAGCGAATTTCCCCCCGGAAGACGACCCGACCCCGGCTCCGCGGGGTGCGAGGATCGACTCGTGATCGAGCTGCTGACGGCCCACACGTCCGGGTTGGGGCGTGCCGCGCTGGACGAGGCGCGGACCCTGCTGGTCGAGGTGTTCGGGGTGGTCTTCGAGGGGGGTCTGACCGCGGAGGACTGGGAGCACGCACTGGGCGGGATGCACGTGCTGCTGCGGGAGGACGGGGTTCTGGTGGGGCACGCCGCGGTGGTCCAGCGGCGGATGCTGCACGGCGGGCGGGCGCTGCGCGTCGGCTACCTGGAGGCGGTCGGCGTGCGGGCGGACCGGCGCGGGCTCGGGTACGGCGCGGCGCTGATGGACGCGGCGGAGCGGGTGGTCCGGGGCGGGTACGAGCTGGGCGCGCTGTGCGCCGCGGACGGCGCGGCGGGCTTCTACGGGGGGCGGGGCTGGCTGCCGTGGCGCGGGCCGCTGGCGGCGCTGACGCCGACCGGCCCGGTCGCGACGCCGGAGGAGGAGGGCAGCGTGTTCGTCCTGCCGGGGCCGGTCGCGCCGGACGTCGCCGGCCGGCTGACGTGCGACTGGCGCGACGGCGACCTGTGGTGACCCGCGCCGTGGCCGCTCGACGGACCGGCCGCGCCGCGGATCACCGGGCCGGCCACCACCGGACCGCGGAGCACCGGACCACAGGTCACCGGGCTACGAAGCACCGGACCGCGGAGCACCGGACCCCGGAGCACCCGGGCGCCGCCCTCACCTGCCGGGCGCGACCCGCCCGACCAGGTGGAGCAGCCGGTCGAGGGCGTCCTTGGAGTTGGGCTCGGTGAGGTTGACCATCAGCCGGAAGGCCACCTTCAGCAGGGACGGGTGGCCGAGTCCGGCGGCGCCGGCGGCACCGAGCAGCCGGGGCCGGCCCAGGAGGTCGGCGGCGAGGCGCCCGAGCGCGAAGTATCCCGCGTAGGCGGATCGCAGGGCCTGCGGGTAGGCGCGCAGGGCGAGCTCGCGGCCGCGGTCGGTCCGCCGGGCGAGGGCCTGGACGACGGTCTCGGCGGCGAAGCGCCCGGACTCCATCGCGTAGGCGATGCCCTCGCCGGTGCCGGGGCTGACCGTGCCGCCCGCGTCGCCGACGAGCAACAGGCCGTCGGCGTAGTGGGGTTGGCGGTTGAGCCCCATCGGGAGGGCGGAGCCCCGGACGGGTTCGGTGACGGCTTCGGGGGTGTAGGCGTACTCGGGCGGCAGGTCGTCGCACCAGCGGCGCAGGAGGTCCCGCCAGTCGAGGTCGATGTGGGCGGTGTCGAGGACGCCGAGGCCGACGTTGGCGGTGCCGTCGCCCATGCCGAACACCCAGGCGTAGCCGGGCAGGAGCCGGCGGCCCGGGTCGCCCGGGTCGCGCAGGTCCAGCCAGGCCTCCAGGTAGCGGTCCTCGTGGCGGGGGGTGGTGAAGTAGGTGCGGTAGGCGACGCCCATGGCGCGGTCCGTCCGGCGGTAGCGCTTCATGGCGACGGAGAGCCGGGTGGAGTTGCCGTCGGCGGCGACCACGACCGGTGCCCGGTAGCTGACCGGTTCGCGTTCCTCGCCGAGCCGGGCGGTGACACCGGTGATCCGGCCGGTCCGTTCGTCGACCGACGGGCCCGCCACGTTGGCCCGTTCGACCAGCCGGGCGCCGGCCGAGGCGGCCCGGCGGGCGAGCAGTTCGTCGAAGTCGGCGCGCCGCCGGACCAGGCCGTAGCCGGGGAAGGCGGACAGCTCGGGCCAGTCGAACTCGATCGAGCGCCGGCCGGAGACCAGCCGCAGGCCCCGGTTGTGCAGCCAGCCGGCCTCCTCGGAGACGTCGATGCCGAGGTCGGTCAACTGTTTGACGGCGCGCGGGGTGAGGCCGTCCCCGCAGACCTTCTCGCGCGGGAAGGCGGACTTCTCCAGCAGCAGGACGTCGAGGCCGGTACGGGCCAGGTGGTAGGCGGCGGTGGAGCCGGCCGGGCCGGCGCCGACCACGATGACGTCGGCGTCCTCCCCGGTCCGGGCGGACCGGCCGCCGTCTCCGGTCACCTGCTGCTCTGGGCCGGGCATCGCGCACTCCCACGGGTCGGATCGGGTGTGGAACTCGATGGAATCGGAGGGACTCAGACGGACGATAGAGAACCCCGGTGCCCGCCCGCCGCCCCGACACGCGGGCCCGCCCCGATGACCGGTCAATACCGGCCATCGGGGCGGGCCCGGCCCACCCGGCGGGTCAGAGCCCGCCGTTGACCACCGCGCTGGAGACGGCGCCCGGGCTCACGTTCCACTTGGCGAGGATCTTGTCGTACGCGCCGCCGCGGATCACCTGGTCGAGGGCCTTGGAGATCACGTCCCGCAGCGCGGTGTTGTCCTTGGCCACGGTGATGCCGTACGGGCCGGACTGCAGGAAGTGGGTGTTGGCGAGGACGAACTTGCCGACCCGCTCCGGCGTGGTGGTGTTGTACTGGGCGACCGGGTAGTCGTTCAGGTCGGCGATCGCGGTGCCGGAGGCGACCTCGGCGAGCGCCTGGTCGTCGTTGTCGAAGCGGTGCACCTGGAGCACCTTGCCGGTGCGCGGGCAGGCGCCCATCTGGCGGGTGGCGAACTCGTCCTGCAGGGTGCCGCGCTGGACGGCGACGGTCCGCCCGCAGAGGCTGTCGACGGTGCTGAGCGGCACCTGGTTGCCGGCCTTGACGACCATGGACGTCCCGGTCGTGAAGTAGTCGACGAAGTCGACTCCGGGGTCGGCCTGGTGGCCGTCGTCGGCGGCCCCGAGCTGGCGCTGCTTGGTGTCGATCACGGCGGACATGACCAGGTCGATGCTCCGGCTCTGGACGGCCGGGATGAGCTTGTCGAACGGCATGTCGACGAACTCGACGCGCAGGCCGAGGTAGTCGCCGATGGCGGCGGCGATCTCGGGGTCGAGCCCGGCGGGCTTGGCGTCGTTGTCGCGGAAGTCGACCGGTGGGTAGTGGAGGTAGGAGCCGATCTTCAGGACCCCGGCGTCCTTGACGGCCTTGGGGATCCGGTCACGCAGGTCGGCCTGGCTGCCGGGGACGGACCCGGCGCCGCTGCCGCAGCCGGTCAGCAGCAGTCCGCCGGCGCCGAGCAGGGCGGCGGCGCGGGCCGGGAGCACGGGGGTGCCGGAGCGACGGTCGCCGGAGCTCCGGGCGATCGGTCTTTGGCCGGGAGTGGGGGTGGAGCAGGGGGTGTGGTCGGGGGTGCGGTGCATCGCGATGCGTCTTCTTCGCAGTGAGAGTGCGGGCAGGGAGACGCCGCGCCGGAGTGGCTGCCGGGGTACGCAGTGCGGACCTCGTCGCCGTGTGCCCAGATCGGGCCGCCGGGGGTGCGGGGCGGCCGGTCGGCGGAGGTCCGCCGTCGGGGGCGGTCGGGGTCATCCTCGCACCCCGCGCCGGGCGCCCCGTCGCCGGGTCGGTGGGCGGCCGGTCGGCCTGCCCTCACGCGGGGGCCGGGGCGTCCGGCGGACCTCAGGCCTCGACCCGGTACCAGCCGTCGCCGCTGCGGAACCAGAGCGTCCCGTCCCGGCCGTGGGCGGGCCCCGGGTCGATCCCGCCGGGCAGCCGCAGCCGCCGTCCGCCGGTCCGCTTCCACTGCGTGCCGACCAGCAGGTGCCGGGTCAGCTCGCCGCTCCTGGAGAGGAAGACGCCCTCGCGGCCGCGGACGGCGAATCCGGCCGGCAGCCGCACGGGGCAGGGCACCGTCGTGGCCGAGCCGTCCACCGGGTCGATCCGGGTGAGGTAGCTGCCCGAGGAGCTCGGGTACCAGGCCAGCCAGGCGTGGCGGCCTTCGGTGGCGCCGGCGAGGCCCTCCAGCGGGTAGTCCGGCAGGCGGTCCTGCGGGCGGTCCCGGGGGCTCCACACCGGCCAGCCCCTGGTGTCGGCGGCCCGCAGCCCCGGGATCGCCATCGGGTGGTCGCCGTAGATGCCCTCGTCCCCGTACGCCATCCAGATCCGGCCGTCCCGGTCGGTCACCAGCGCGCGGACGTCGTCGCCGAGGAGCAGTTCGCGGCTCGGCGACCCGTCGGCGCCGTACACCACGCCGTTGGGCAGCCAGTCCTCGCCGTCCCGGCCCGACCGGGCGTCGGTCAGGAGGATCCGGTGGCCCGGAAGGAGCGCCAAGTGGTCCGGCGAGGCCCCGACGCCGGTGAGCGGCACCCGCCACTCGCCGTGCCGGCCCAGCACCACGACCTCGCCGTCGAACGGCAGCCTGATGAACGGCCAGGCCCCGGGCGGCGTCGCGTGCTGCTCCGGCACCACCAGGACGGCCAGTTCGCCGTCCGGCCCGACCGTCCAGGTCAGGGCCCGGCGGCCGGCCCGGCGTTCCGCCTCGGGCAGCCGCCAGACCTCGACCGGGTGCCGGTTCGTCGCCACCGGACCTCCGACCCGCGCCGCGAACGCGCAGGACAGCGGCGGACGGACGCTCATCGGGCGGGTCACCTCTGGCAGTCGGGAGGAGGGTCAGCAGGTCAGCGGGGCGGGAGCCACTGTACCGGGGGGTGCGTCACCGGTCCGACGGCCCTTAGAGTCGGGCCCATGGCCTCGAACGACCGCAGCCGTGCGGCAACCACGCTCGACCCCGCAAAGATGATCGCCGACGCCCGCCGGGCGCTCTTCACCATGGTCGGTGTGCTGGCGGCGATCTGGCTGATCCAACTCGTGAACTGGATGGACGACTACCACCTCGGCCGGCAGTTCGGCGTCGTCCCGCAGGATCCGAGCCGGCTGCCGAACATCGTCACCGCGCCGTTCCTGCACTGGAACTGGGCGCACCTGGAGGCCAACTCGGGCCCGCTGTTCGTGTTCGGCTTCCTGGCGGCCTACCGCGGCGTGAAGAAGTTCCTCGGCCTGACCCTGCTGGTCGCACTGACCAGCGAACTGACCGCCTGGGTCTTCGACAGCCCGGACTCGGTCGGCGCCGGGGCGAGCGGCGTGGTGTTCGGCTACTTCGGCTACGTGGTGCTGCGCGGGGTCGTGGACCGCAACCTGGTCGACACGCTGATCGGCGTCGTCCTCGGCGCCTCGTTCGCCTACATGGTGACCGCCGCCCTGCCCGGCGTCGCCCCGGGCATCAGCTGGTCCGCCCACCTGGGCGGTCTGGTCGGCGGCCTGGCCGGCGCCTGGATCTTCCGCGACCGCGCCCCGCGAACGGCGACCACCCCCGTGCCCGCGCCCGCGTCGGCCTCCCGGGCCGGTTCCGGGGCCGTCGCCGGGCGGGCCGCGGCCGATCCGGGCGGCCCCAACGCCGCCCTGCTCAAGGAACTGGACGACCTCGGCCTCTAGGCCGCGCCTGACGAGTCCCGCCCGGCCCCCCGGTCTCCCGCCCGGTCGTCAGGGGTTGACCGCCAGCACCACGTAAGCGGCCAGCACCGCGAGGTGGACCGCGCCCTGCAACGGGGTGGCCCGGCCCGGGACGACGGTCAGGGTGCCGAGCACCACGGTCAGCGTCAGCAGCACCAGGTGCGCCGGGCCGAGGCCGAGGACGAGCGGGCCGGTGAGCCAGTACGAGGCGATGGCGACGGCCGGGATGGTGAGGCCGATGCTGGCGAGCGCCGAGCCGAGGGCCAGGTTGAGGCTGGTCTGCACCCGGTTGCGCAGGGCCGCGCGCAGCGCCGCGATGGTCTCCGGCAGCAGCACCATCAGGGCGATCACCACACCGACCACCGAGTGCGGCAGCCCGGCGTCGTCCACCGCGGACTCGATGGTCGGTGAGACGCCCTTGGCGAGCCCGACGACGGAGACCAGGGCGACGCCGAGCAGCAGCAGGCTGACGCCGGCGGCGGCGGGGGTCGGCGGGTGGGCGTGGTCCTCCTCCTCCAGCACCCGGCCCTCGGGGGTGACGGGCAGGAAGTAGTCCCGGTGCCGGACGGTCTGGGTGGCCACGAACAGCCCGTACACCACGATCGAGGCGGTGCTCGCGTAGATCAGCTGGGTGGTCGAGAACTGCGGCCCGGGGGTGCTGGTGGTGAAGGTCGGCAGCACCAGGCTGAGCGTCGCCAGGGTGGCGATGCAGGCCAGCGCCGCGCCGGTGCCCTCGGCGTTGAAGACCGCGGTGCGGTGCTTGACCGCGGCGACCAGGATGGACAGCCCGAGGATGCCGTTGCAGGTGATCATCACGGCGGCGAAGACGGTGTCACGGGCCAGGGTGGCGGACTTGTCCCCGCCGTCGGCCATCAGCGTCACGATCAGCGCGACCTCGATCACGGTGACCGCGACGGCGAGCACCAGGGATCCGAAGGGCTCCCCCGACCAGTGCGCGATGACCTCGGCGTGGTGCACGGCGGCCAGGACGGCGGCCACCAGGAAGCAGGCGACCACACCCACCACCCAGCCGGGCAGGTCCCGGTGCCAGGTCAGGGCGAGGACGACGAACGACACCACCGGGACGACGACGGTCCATCGCGCGGAGGCCGCGCGGAGCTGCGTGATCATGCGCCGAGGATCCCAGACCGGGGGCCCGTCACCCGGGTGCCCGCGCCGGGGTACGGGGGGATGTGACCCGGCTCATCCCGCTTCGTCCGTTCACCCGCCGTAGTCGGCCAGGTACCGGAGCACCTTGTCGACGTGCGGGCGGACGCGCTCGGGGACGCCGCCGGCGGTGGCCACCGTCTTGTCGCTGGTCCGGTAGGCCGCGGCGACCAGCGCCGGCAGGTCGCGGGTGTAGCCGCGGTGCTTGAGCTGCTGGTCCAGCCAGCAGACGTAGTTGCCCATGGCCGCGATGGCGTCCCCCGGGTCGAGGTACGACTTCGGGCCGGGGTGGTTCGCGGCCTTCGCCCACGCCTCGAAGACCGCGGGCGTCCACATCGCGATGCCGTACTCGCCGGTCTCCGGCCGCGCCGCGTTCGGGTCGAAGCCGCTCTCGGCCTTCAGCATGGCGGCCAGCAGCGCCGGGGTGATCTCCGGTTCGGGGCAGCGCCGGGCGGCGTCCTCGATCATGCCCCGGTAGGCCTCCGGCACGTCGGAGCCGGCCGGGATCGCCCCGGGGGGTGGCGCGGCCCGGTGGGCGGCCGGGGTGAGCGGCTCCGGCGCCCCGGTCAGCGCGAGCACCGCCACGGCACAGGCCAGCAGGCCGGCGAGGGCGCGCAGGGCGGCGCGGCGGCGGACGGGCGGACGGGCGGCGGCCCGGGCGACCAGCGCCGCGAGGTCGGTGCGGGCCCGTTCCTCCCTCCCGGGCGCCAGGCAGGCGGTGACCACGGCCCGCCACGGCCGGGGCAGCGACGCGTCCAGCCGCAGCGGCGCCGCACCGCGCGCGTACGCCTGGGCGGCCAGCGAGCGGGCCCGGGCGGTGGCGCCCAGGAAGGGGTGCAGGCCGCCGGTGAGCAGCTGGTGGGCGATCACCCCGAAGGCCCAGACGTCGGCGCTGGGGCGCAGCGCGACGCCGCGCGCCCCGGTGCGCTCGGACCACCACTCGGGCGGGACGTGGTCGGGCGAGCCGAGCGGCGGGGCGTAGGCGTGGGTGCCCTCGAGTTCGGCGGTGAGGCCGAAGTCGGCGATCTTGGCGGTGCCGTCGGCGAGCAGCAGGATGTTGGCCGGTTTGAGGTCCCCGTGCACCCAGCCGGCGCGGTGCATGTGGGTCAGCCCGGCGCAGACCTCGGCCAGCAGGCGCTCGGCCCCGGGGACGGGAACGCCGGGGCGGGCGGTGGCCAGCACGTCCTGCAGGCTGCGGGCGGCACGCTCCATCACCAGGGCGACGGCGCCGTCGAGGCCGGGGTGGTCGGGGTCGTCGACGACCGCGACCGCGAGGGTGCGGATCAGGTGGGGGTGGTCGGCGCGACGACTGAAACGCAGCTCGCTGCGGGCGATCTGGGCCATGGTCCGGCGCTGGCCCGGGCTGAGCCGGGCGGGGCTGAGCAGTTTGACGGCGGCCGGGGTTCCGTCGGGGCCCTCCGCGGCGTAGACGCTGCCCCAGGCACCGGCGCCGAGCAGGGCGCCGGTGCGGTAGCCGGCGAACCGGTAGCCGGCCGGGACTTCGAAGGTCGGGGCGTCGTACGGCTGGGGGTCGCAGGGCTGGGCGTCGCGGGGCTGGGCGTCGGGCGGGCCTCCCTCGGGCGGCGGCGTGTCGGGTTTCACGGCGGGTCGGTCCTCACGGCGGGTCGGTCCTCAGGGGCGCCGGGGCGGGAGCAGGGCCAGGTGCTCCTCCCGGACGAGGTCGAACTTCAGTGCCAGGGCCGCGAGTTCCTCGCGCTTGCCGCCGCCCGGCGCCTCCTCGTAGGGCTCGCGCAGGCGCAGTTTCGTCCACACCAGGTAGTCGATGTGGTAGTTGACCGCCGAGCGGGTCAGTCCACGGCAGGAGGGCAGCGCGCGCAGCCGGGCCAGCACGTCGGTCACCCCGGGGACGGCGGCGGCGGAGGGTGAGCGCAGCCTGGGCTCGCAGAGCGCGAGCAGCACCAGGAAGTACTTGGCGGTCGGGTCGAGGGCGAACGGGCTGACGGTGCGTTCGCCCTCGGAGCCGCCGGCGTCCTCGACTCCGCCGCCCGCCGACCGTCCGGGGGCGGCGCCGCCCGGGCCGGGGGCCAGGTAGGCGTGCTGCGGGGCGAAGACCTTGAACGAGACGGGTTCGCCGAGCGCGGGCAGCAGCACCCGGGAGAACTCGAACGGGACGGGTGCGCCGAGCCGCCCCGGCGCCACCTTGACGTGCTCGCCCGCGCCCTCCAGGTTCTCCACGACGTAGGTGGCCGTGGTGCTGAAGTTGGAGAGCAGCCAGTAGTCCTCGGCGGCGGTGACCTCTCCCGCGCGGCGCGAGACACCCTGGTCCGCGAGCGGGATGGGGGCCGGCCGGCCCGGCTCGCCGCGCCCGAAGACCGCGGCCTCACCGGGCCCCATCCGCAGCAGTTCGGGGGCCCGGCCGGGCGCCACCACCGCTGCCGGGTCGGGAAGTTGGACGATGACCGTGTCCACGCAGACACCTCCGTCGGTCGGGTCGATGGTATCCGCCCTTTCCGCTCCGATGGCAGTTCGCCACCCGGACGGGTGAAGGAGCCGGACCACCGCGACGGGCGGGGCGCCGACGAACTGATCGTTCGTCAGTCGGCGATCTGTCCGCGTGCTGAACACTGCGAGAACGGTTGCAGCACGTAGTTGAATGGTCACCTTGAGTGTGACGTAACACACACGAAACATGTTCACGTTCTGTGCAAGACTCATCCCAAGGAGTGAGACACCCTTAATTTCCAAGGAGGTTCATATCATGCGCGCTCGGATCGCAGCCGTGATGGTGGCGACGGCAGGGATCGCGGGTCTCTCGGCCGGACCGGCCCTGGCGACCCCGACGACGGCCGAGACCGGCACCGTGGCCTGCGCCGCCGTGCTCAACCAGCCGTGCATCTCGCACCAGGCCGACGGTGAGGGCTTCGTCGGCACGGCCCAGGTGTCGGCCGCCCCGGGGCAGTTGACGGTCCTCCGGGTCGAGGTCCGCACCCAGAAGGCCTGGGGCAGCCCGTGGGAGACGGCCACGTCGACCACCGCGGTCCGCCTCGGCTCGGTGAAGGCGACCACCCCGCGCGTCGTCACCAACGACCTGAAGATGATCTGCGCCACCGCCGGCCCCGCGCTGGACGCCGCGCAGCAGGTCACCACCTGTACCAACCCGTTCTGATCCTTCGCCAACCCCCGTTTGGCGAAAGGGATCCGGAACGCGGGGGCGGCACTCGGCCACCCCACGGGCCTCAGGGCCGGCCACCGTACGCGGTGGCCGGCCCGTTCGGCGTTCCGGCCCGCCCCCGGGCCCGTGCGCGTCAGCGCTTGCGGAGCCAGTCCGCGAAGGCCGCCAGGGCCGGGGCCGGGTCGCGGCGGCCGAGGCCGATCCGGAAGCGGTCGACCGGCGTGGGCGTCAGCTCGGAGCGGAAGATCCCGGCGGGCAGCAGCAGGACGCCCGCCTGCTCGACCAGCGCCGTGCAGAACTCCTCGACCCCGTCCGCGCCGAGGTAGCGCGGGTAGGCGACACAGCCGCCGTCCGGGGCGCGCCACTCGAAGAGGTCGGCGAACTCGGCGAAGAAGGCGTCGAACTGCGGGACGTTCTCCGCGATGATCGCGCGGTTGCGCTCCAGGATCCGCTCCCGGTTGTTCAGCGCGATCCGGGCCAGCACCTCGCTCGGGGCGGAGTTGCAGATCGTGGTGTAGTGCTTGGCCCGCTCCAGCCGGGAGCGCAACTCCGCGTCCCGGCAGGCGATCCAGCCGATCCGCAGGCCGGGCAGGCCGAGCGCCTTGGAGGTGACGTTGAGCGAGAGGGCGCGCTCGGAGAGGTCGGCGGCCTGCGGCAGGGCGCGGGCCCGGTCGCGCTCGAGGCCGCGGTAGACCTCGTCGGAGAAGAGCCGGATGCCGTGTTCCTCGCACAGCTGCGCCAGCCGCGTGAAGTCGGCGGCGTCGATCACCTTCCCGGTGGGGTTGTTGGGGAAGTTGACCGACACCACCCGGGTGTTCGGGCGCAGCGCGGCCTCGACGGCGTCCAGGTCGAGCGCCCAGTCCCGCGCCGCGTCGAGGGCGACCCCGGTCACCTCGCAGAGGGAGAGCGGGATGGTCTCGGCGGACTGGTAGTTAGGGGTGAGCACCACGGCGTGGTCGCCCGGTTCGAGGAGCACCTGCATGGCGAGGTTGAGCCCCTCCTGGGCTCCCCCGAAGCAGATCACGTCGTCGGCGTCCACCTGCTCGTACGTCCCGGCGATCGCCCGGCGCAGCCCCGGGTCGCCGAAGGTCTCGGTGTAGCCGAGGGCGAGGGTGTCCCACGCCTCCCGGTCCTCGGGGCCGGCCAGGGCGAGCAGCTCGGCCATCGTCATGGTCTGGGCGTCGGAGGCGGTGAGGTGGTGCCGCGCGGTGAACTCCCAGCGGGAGAAGTGGGTCTCGAGTCGGAAGTCGGGGAGCCTGGTCATGGCTGGTCGCTCGCTCTCGTGCGGTGGTGCGCTGGTGCAGGGGTGTCCCCGGGTCCGGCGTTCCCGGGTTCGGCGTCACGGGGTTCGGCGTTCCGGGATTCGGTGTTCCTGAGTTCGGCGAGCAGGGTGTAGACGGTCGAGCGGGACACCCGGAGCGCGGTGGCGACGGCGGGGGCGGCCCGGCGGACGGCGAGGACCCCGGCCTGGTCGAGTTCGCGCAGCACCGCGAGCCGGTCCTCGCGCCCGAAGCGCTCGAGCGGGCGGCCGTGCGCACGCACGTATCCGCCGATCACGTCGTTCATCCGTTCCGTCCAGTCCCGTTCGAACAGCGGCTCGGGGCGGGGGGCGGTGGGCGCGGCGAAGCCGGCCAGCAGGGCGGCGGCCTGTTCCAGCGGGCCCCGGTCGAGGTTGACGCAGAGCACCGCCGAGGGCCGCCCGGCGTCGTCGCGCAGCACGGCGCTGACGGAGGAGAGCCGGCGGCCGTCGGGCAGCAGCTTCTCGTAGGGGCCGTAGACGTCGGGGGCGGACGGGTCGAGGGCGTCGAGTTCGCCGAGCAGCGACGGGTCTCCGGGGGCGCGTGCGGTCATCGGGTTCCACACGGCCAGCACCCGGTCCGCGGCGGCGTCGTGCAGCACCACCTCGGCGTAGGGGCCGAGCAGCAGGGCCACGGCGCGGCAGGCGGGGGCCCAGGTGCGGATCCGCGGGTCGGCGGCGTCGGCGGCTGCGGCGGGTTCGGCGGTCATGTTCGGACTGTACGTCCAGTCCGGACGTTTCGTCCAGGCGTGCGGGCACGGGCCCCGGGGGTGCGACGGCTGCGGGAACGGCGGAGGGCCCCGCCCGTGGGTACGGGCGGGGCCCTCCGCGCTTCGACGGCGGCCGGTCAGCGGCTACGGGTCAGCGGCAGCCGGCCGGTGGCCGGCGGTCAGCGGCTACGGGTGTCAGCGGCAGGTGATCAGCAGACCGAGGACGGCGGTGCAGCTACGGGTGTCCCGGCTGGTGGCCGGGGACGGGTCGGCGGGCACGCCGGCGGTGCGGGCCACCGTGACGTCGAAGGTGCGGACCAGGCTGAGCAGGCCGACCGAGACCGAGAAGTGCCGGGTGGTGCTCGCGCCCTTGGCCAGCGGGGCGGTCACCGCGCAGGTGAGCTTGGTGCCCGCGACGGTGCAGTCGCTCGAGGTCGCGGCGAGGCCGACGGGGAGGTCGGCGGAGACGGTGGCCGAGGTCAGCGGGTCGGGGCCCTGACCGGTCAGGGTGACGGTGTAGTCGACCCGGCTGCCGAGCAGACCGCTCACCGGGGTCGCGGTGAGGGCGACACCGAGGTGGGCGCTGGGGGCCGTGTAGGTGAACCGGTCGCCGGCGACGGCGGCGCTGGTGCCGCCGGGCGTGGTGACCCGGACGTCCACCGGACCGGTCACCGTGGTGGCGGGGGCGGTGGCGGTGCAGCTGGTCCTGGTGCAGCTGAACCTGGTGGCGGCACCGGCCGCGCCGAAGGTCACCGCGGTGGCGCCGTTGAGGTCGGTGCCGGTCACGGTCACGGCGGTGCCGCCGACCCCGGAGCCGCCGGCCGGGCTGATCGCGGTGACGGCGGGCACCGGCAGCGGGAAGTTCAGCACGTCGACGGCGCTGCCGTTGAAGTCGGCCAGGTAGCCGTGCCGCCCGTCGGGGGCGACGGCCAGGGTGTAGGGGTTCGCCCCGACGGGCACGGTCGCGGTGACGGTCCGGCTCGCGGTGTCCACCACGCTCACGGTGTCGTCGTCGTAGTTGGACACGTACGCGGCGGTGCCGTCCGGGGAGATCGCGACGGCGTACGGGCCGGAGCCGACCGCCACCGTTCCGGTCAGCGTGTTGGCGGCGGTGTCGAGGACGGCGGCGGTGGCGTCGTCGGCGTCGGCCGCCCAGAGCCGGGTGCCGTCCGGGCTGAGGGCGAGCCCGAAGACGCTGTGGCCGACGGGGACGGTGGCGCTCACCGTGCCGGTCGCGGTGTCGACCACGTTCACCGCCTTGGCGCCGGAGGCCGCGACGTAGAGGCGCTTGCCGTCGGCGGAGAGGGCGAGTCCGTGCGGTTCCGCGCCGACCGGGACGGTCGAGGTGACGGTGGCGGTGGCGGTGTCCAGCACGCTGACGGTGCCGGCCCCGGCGTTGCTGACGTAGGCGCGCGTGCCGTCGGCGGACAGGGCCAGGCCCCACGGCTGGGCGCCGACCGGGACGGTGGCGGTGACGGTGTTGCCCGTGGTGTCCACCACGCTGACGGTGCCGTCGAGGTGGTGGGTCAGGTAGGCGCGGTGCCCGTCCGGGGAGACCGCGACCGCGTAGGAGCCGCTGCCCGCGGTGAACGTGCCGGACACCGCCCTGGTCGCGGTGTCCAGCACGCTCACCGTGCCGGTGCTCTGGCTGGTGACGTAGGCCCGGCCGCCGTCCGGCGTGAGCGCGACGCCCGCCGGGTAGTCCGCCACCGCCACGTGGGCGGCGACGGTCGGCGGCGGCGTCACGGCCTCGGCGGTGACGGGCTGCGACAGCAGCGCGGCCGTGGGGGGGGGGGGGGGGGGGCGCCCCCCCCCGCCCGGGGGGGGGGGGGGGGGGGGGGGGGGGCCCGGGCCGGGGGGGGGGGGGGCTGCCCCCGCGGGGGGGCGGGGGCGGGGTTTAGCGCGCCCCCGCCCGTCCGGGTGCGCCGGGGTGCACGGGCTGTTCTCACGGGTCTCTCCAGGATGGTCGGTCAAGGAAACGCAACGCCGGTCGCTCCGGCGCCCCCCGCGGTTCCGGAACCGCACGAAGCGTAGAAGCACCCCTGACCGACCGTCAGGGGCTGATCGGTAATGTCGCCAACTGTTCAGATTCGATCGATTCGACCCACCCGGTCCGACCCCGACCCGATCCTGAACCGTTCCCGGTCCGGTCCCGGCGCGATCCCGATCCGCCCCCGCCCGATCCCGCTCCGCCGTCGACCCGGTCGGGATCGTGCAGGAAATTGGAGTTCCGGAATCGCATTCGCTAGCGTTCCGCACGTGAGGCTGACCAAGAGCACCGACATCGCCCTCCGGATCGCCATGCGACTGGCCGTCCTGGGCGAGGAGGCCAACCCGACCACCCGCGAGGTGGCCGCGTCGGTCGGGGTGCCCTACACCCACGCGGCGAAGGTGGTCAGCCGGCTGCAGCACCTCGGGGTCCTGGAGGCCCGACGCGGGCGCGGCGGCGGGCTGATGCTCACCTTCGCCGGACGCACCGGCTCGCTCGGACTCCTGCTGCGCGAGCTGGAGGGGGTCGGCGACGTGGTCGGCTGCGAGGACGACCCGCCGTGCCCGCTGCGGGCCGCCTGCCGGCTCCGCGGTGCGTTGCGGACGGCACAGGAGGCCTTCTTCGCCACCCTCGACCCGCTCAGCATCGACGACCTGGTGGCCTCCCCCACCGGGCCGGTCCTGCTCGGCCTCACCAGCAGACCCACCGACTGATCCGCCCCGGGCCCCGCGCACCCGCGCTCGGCCTTTAATACGCATATCAGATACCAGTTTGGAGCCCGACTGATGCTGTCCGCCAAGTCCGCCGAGGTCGTCGAGGCCACCCTGCCCGCCGTGGGCGGTGCCATCGGGGACATCACCCCGCTCTTCTACGAGCGGATGTTCGCCGCCCACCCCGAGCTGCTGCGCGACCTGTTCAACCGGGGCAACCAGGCCAACGGCACCCAGCGGCAGGCCCTCGCCGGATCGATAGCCGCCTTCGCGACCGCCCTGATCGCCCACCCGGACCAGCGGCCCGACGCGATGCTCGCCCGGATCGCGCACAAGCACGTGTCCGTCGGCATCCGCAACGACCAGTACCGGATCGTCCACGAGCACCTGTTCGCCGCGATCGTCGACGTGCTCGGCGAGGCCGTCACCCCGGAGGTCGCCGCCGCCTGGGACGAGGTGTACTGGCTGATGGCGAACGCCCTGGTGGCCGTCGAGGACCGGCTGCGCGCCGAGGTCGCCGCCGGCGGCGACCCGGCCGACCTCTGGCGCCCCTACACCGTCGTCGCCCGCTACCAGGAGACCGACACCGTCACCACCTTCCTGGTCCGCCCCGCCGACGGCCGGCCCGCGCCCGTCGCCCGCCCCGGCCAGTACGTCTCGGTCCGCACCGAACTCGCCGACGGCGCCCACCAGATCCGCCAGTACAGCCTCTCCGGCACCGCCGACGGCGCGCTGCGCTTCAGCGTCAAGCGCGAGCCCGGCGGCGAGGTCTCCGCCCACCTGCAGGACCACCTGCACACCGGCGGCGCCGTCGAACTCTCCCCGCCGCTCGGCGACATCGCCCTCGCCGACGGCGACGGGCCGGTGCTGCTCGCCTCCGCCGGCATCGGCAACACCCCGATGACCGCGATGCTCCACCACCTCGCCGCCACCGGCTCCCCCCGCACCGTCGTCTCGGTGCACGGCGACCGCGACCAGCTCAGCCACGCCTTCCGCGCCGACCTCGCCCAGCTCACCGCCAAGCTGCCGAACGCCACCGCCCACGTCTTCTACGAGCAGCCGCTCGGCGAGTGGCCGGCCGAGCGCACCGGGCTGGTCGACCTCTCCACCGTCGAGGTCCCGGCCGGCACCACCGCCTACCTGTGCGGACCGCTGCCCTTCCTGCGCACCGTCCGCGAGCAGCTGCTGGCGGCGGGCGTCCCCGCCGCCGACATCCACTACGAGGTGTTCGGTCCGGACCTCTGGCTCGTCTGAGGCCCCGCCGCACGCGGCCCGCTCGGGACGGATCCCGGGCGGGCCGCCGCCGCGCCGCCGGCCGTGCCGCCCCGGACGCCGGGCCGCCCGCGGCCGACGGCGCAGTCGGCCGACGGCGCCCGCGATCACGACGGCCGGAGCTCCAGCGTGCAGCACTTCGCCCCGCCGCCGCCCTTCAGCAGCTCCGAGACGTCCACCGGCACCGGTTCGTAGCCGGCCTCGGCGAGCCGCCCGGCCAGGTTCTTCGCGGTCTCGGGCAGCAGCACCCGGCGGCCGTCCGAGACGGCGTTGAGGCCGAACACCTCGGCGTCGGCCCGGTCGGCGAGGATCGCGTCCGGGTACAGGGTGCGCAGCACGGCCCGGCTGTCCGCGTCGAAGGCCTCCGGGTAGTACATGACGTGGTCGTCGGCGAGCACCGCCAGCGCCGTGTCCAGGTGGTAGAAGCGCGGATCGACCAGGGTCAGGCTGACCACCGGGACCCCGAACAGCGCGCCCGCCTCGGCGTGCGCGGCCCGCGAGGTGCGGAAGCCCGAGCCGGCGAGCACCCGGCGGCCGACCACCAGGTGGTCGCCCTCGCCCTCGTTGACGTGCCCGGCGCGGCGCACCTCCTGGTAGCCGTTCGCCCGGAACCAGGCCTGGTAGGCCGTGGACTCGGCGGCCCGCTCCGGGTACCGGAAGGTCGCGACCAGGGCCCGGCCGTCCAGCACGGTCGCGCCGTTGGCGGCGTACACCATGTCGGGCAGGCCGGGCACCGGGTCGATCAGCTCGACGGTGTGGCCGAGGCGCCGGTACAACCGGTGGAGCCGCTCCCACTGGCGCAGCGCGAGCGCGGTGTCGGTGGGCTGCGCCGGGTCCATCCACGGGTTGATGGCGTAGTCCACGGTGAAGTGCGTCGGCCGGCACATCAGGTAGCGCCGCGGCCGGGCGGTGCGCTCCGGGGTCTGGGTGGGCATTCCTCCACCGTCCTTGGGTGCGGGGGGTTCGGGGCGGTCCGTGGTTCGGAAGACCGTTCGACAGGCGGCTGCCCCGGCGGCGCCGTTCGCACACCCGCGCGGACGCCCCCGGCTGGCGCAACCCCCCGCGCACCCGGCGCGAGCCCCGGCGCACGGGCCGCGGTGACCGGGCCGTCGCGCACGGGCCGCGGTGACCGGGCCGTCGCGCACGGGCCGCGGTGAAGGGGCCGCGACGCGTCAGGTGCCGCGGGCGGACGCACCCCGCCCCACCGCGCGACCTGCACACCGCGCGACCTCCACGCTCTGCACCGCGCTACCAGCGCACCGCGGCGAAGTCCACCGGGGCGGGCCGCAGCGACCGGCAGCGCTCGGCGAGCGCGCGCAGCCGCCGGTCCGCCTCCGCGGCGGGCATCCGGCGCCGCTCACCGTGGCCTGGCAGCAGCCACTCGAAGTGCAGCGCACCCAGGCTGCGGTCCAGCGAGGCGGAGAGCTCCTCGATCGAGTACCAGGTGATGCTCTCGTGCACCTCCATGTCCCCCGTGGTGCGGGACCAGTAGAGGGTGTCACCGGTGAAGCAGTACCGGTCGTCCACCGCGTAGAGCACGCTGCCCCGGGTGTGGCCGGGGAAGGGGCGGGCGGTGACGCCCGGGGCGATCTCCACCGGGTCGAGGCCGCGCAGCACCCGGTCGGCGTCGGGCGCGGCGTCCAGGTCCCCCTCGTGGATCCAGAGCCGGGCACCGAGCCGGTCGGCGTACCGGCGGCCGTGCGCCGCGTGGTCCCGGTGCGTCAGGAGTACGTCGGTGACGGGGCCGAGTGCCTCGTAGCGCGCGGCCAGCGCCTCGGCGAAGCGGGGCGTGTCCACCATCAGCCACCCCGTGGGGCGGCGGCACAGGTAGGAGTTGGCACCCGCGGTGTGACGGGAGTTGTGGCCGAGCAGCAGCACCTCCTCGTCGAGCGCGAGCGGGAAGGGGTCGCCCGCCGGGTCGAGCGGGCCGGCTGCCGGGCGGACGGAACGGGTGGAGCAGGCGTGGGCGGCCGCCAGGAGGCTGCGGTGCTCTGCCTCGTCGCGCGGCTGGCGGACCAGTTCGGAGCGCCCGCGGTGCTCGCGGATCAGCCCGGGGGCGAGCTGCCGGGCGACGTCGCAGTTGGTGCAGCGGTCGTCGACGGTCCAGTCTCCGGGCAGGCCGGAGGAGGCGTTCGGAGTCATGGGTGGATTCCCCTCGTCACGGGACGGCGGCCGGCGACAGGGCCCGGCGGCCGGCGCGATCGCGCTCCTCGAGGATGGTCCGGGCACGCCCGGAAGTGGAAGGGGGCGCGGATCTTGTGCTTTCCGGTGACCGGCGCTCTGGCCGGCGCTCTCACCGGCACGGGGGGTACGTGGCCCATCTCACGCGCCTCCCCGGTCACCTACGGTGGCGTAGGTCACTTGAGAAGGTGAACTATCTACTTCATGCCGAACCTCCAGGAGACCCTTGACCTCAGTTCGTACGCCGCCCTCGGGGACAGCTTCACCGAGGGCCTGAACGACCCCGGAGCGGACGGCGCCTTCGCCGGCTGGGCCGACCGCCTCGCCGGACTGCTCGCCGACGCCCGCCCGCCGGGCGGCTTCCGCTACGCCAACCTGGCGGTCCGCGGCCGACTGCTCGACCAGATCGCCGCCGAACAGGTGCCGCAGGTCCAGCGGCTCCAGCCGGACCTCGCCACCTTCTGCGCCGGCGGCAACGACATCCTCCGCCCCGGCAGCGACCCGGACGAGGTGGCCGAGCGCTTCGAGGCGGCCGTCGTCCGACTCACCGAGGCGGCGGGGACGGTGCTGATCTGCACCGGCTTCGACACCCGGGACGTGCCGCTGCTGAAGCACCTGCGCGGCAAGATCGCCACCTACAACGGGCACATGCGGGCGGTCGCCGACCGCAACGGCTGCCAGGTCGCCGACCTGTGGTCGCTGCGCGCCGTGCAGGACCGGCGCGCCTGGAGCGAGGACCGCCTGCACCTGTCCCCGGAGGGCCACCAGAGGGTCGCCCTGCTCGCCGCCCGCTCGCTGGGGCTGCGCACCGAGCAGGACCCGGAGGCGCCCTGGCCCACCGTCCGGGAGCTGTCCGCCGCCGACCAGCGGCGCGAGAACATCCAGTGGGCCCGCGAGTACCTGCTGCCCTGGGTCGGGCGGCGCCTGCGCGGCGAGTCCTCGGGCGACAACGTCGAGGCCAAGCGGCCCGACCTGCTGCCGCTCTGAGGCTGCGTCAGATCCGGTCGGGTGCTGCGGGCCGCTCGGTCCGCAGCACCCGGCGCCCCCGGTGCGCCCGGCGCCCCCGGAGCGCGCTCAGCGCCCGGTGGACCAGCGCGGCGGACAGCGCGCCGACCAGGTACCAGAACAGGTCCGGCGGGTTGAAGGTCGACCCCAGCACCAGCCGGGCCGGCGTGCTGCGCCGGCCGAGCTCCTCGGGCACGCCGGTGAGCTGCAGGAACTCCACCGCCCAGCTCACCGCGGAGGCCGTCACGGCCGCCCGCCACGGCCGCACCCGCGGCGCGACCAGCACCACCAGCGCGTACACCAGCACCGTGTAGAGCGCGTCCCCGGCGGCCTTCGCGGGCTCCCCGCCGAGCAGCGCCCGCGCCCCCAGCCCGGCCGCCACCGTCAGCCCCGCCGCCGCGCCGGCCGCAGCCCGCACCCGCCCGTCCCCCCGAAGACCGTCCATCCGGCCCACCCTACGGGCCGCCCGCCCCGCCCCTCGACCCCGCTCCCCCGCACGCCGTCAGCACCCCCGCCACGCCCCGGCCGCCACACCTCCACCCACCGGCACCCTCCCCCCAGGAACCACTGCCCCACCCCGGACGTCACTCCCCCTGCACGCCGTCCGCGCAGGTCGCGGACGGGTGGGACGAGAAGGGCGGGCCGGGAGCGGTGACGCAGGTGATAGACGCGGTGGACGGGGTGGGGCTGCCGGGGCGGCGGGCGTTCGCGGTGGCCGGGTTCGCGTCGGGGCAGGACGGCCGGGCCCGCGAGCGCGGGAAGGCGCTGCGGACCAAGGTGCCGCGGGAGCGGCACGCCGAGCTGGTGCCCGTGGCGGGGCGGCCGACGGCCGTCGAGGCGATCGAGGCGTCCAACGCGGGCCGGATCGGCGCGCTGGTGCCGATCCGGGTCGGCCGGATGGCCGCCACGCCGTTCGCGTTCCTGCGCGGTTCGGCCGGTCTGATGGCCGCCGACCTGGTCGGCACGCCGGACACCGGGGTGTCCGCCCAGCTGTGCGGGGACGCGCACGCCGCCAACTTCGGGCTCTACGGCGACGCCCGCGGTCAACTCGTGATGGACATCAACGACTTCGACGAGACCGTGCCCGGCCCGTGGGAGTGGGACCTCAAGCGGCTGGCCGCCAGCCTGGTGCTGGCCGGCCGGGAGACCGGCGCCGGCGAGGGCACCGCGCGCGCCGCCGCCCAGCACGCGGCCGGCTCCTACCGCCGGACCATGCGCACCCTGGCCAAGCTGCCCGCGCTGGACGCCTGGAACGCCGTCGCGGACGAGCAGCTGGTGTCCTTCGCCGACGCCCACGACCTGGCCGACGTGCTGCGCAAGGTCGGCACGAAGGCGCTCGGCAACACCAGTGCCAGATTCGCCGCCCGCAGCACCGAGCGGACGGACGACGGCGGCTGGCGCTTCACCGCCGCTCCGCCGGTGCTCACCGAGGTGCCCGACGCGACCGCCCGGGCCGTCGCCGCCTCGCTCGGCCCCTACGTGTCCACGCTGCCCGCGGAGGTGCGCACCCTGCTGTCCCGCTACCGGGTGCAGGACGTGGCGTTCCGGGTGGTGGGCACCGGCAGCGTCGGCACCCGCTCGTACGTGGTGCTGCTGACCGACCACCGCGACCAGCCGCTGGTGCTCCAGGTGAAGGAGGCCCGGCCCTCCGTGCTGCTGCCCCACCTGCAGCCGGCCGGCCACCCGGCGCCCGGCCGGGACGGGCACGAGGGCCGCCGGGTGGTGCTCGGCCAGAAGCACATGCAGGTGGTCAGCGACACCCTGCTCGGCTGGACGACGGTGGACGGGCTCCCATACCAGGTGCGGCAGTTCCGCAACCGCAAGGGCAGCGTCGACCCCGCCGCGCTGCTGCCGAACCAGCTGGACGACTACGCGCGGATCACCGGGGCCCTGCTGGCCCGGGCACACGCGCACACCGCGGACCCGGCGCTGCTGGCCGGCTACTGCGGCAAGAGCGAGGCACTGGACGAGGCGGTCGCCGCCTTCGCCGTCGCCTACGCGGACCGGACCGAGGCCGACCACGCCGACCTGGTCGCCGCCGTGCGCGCGGGGCGGCTCCCGGCCGAACACGGCGTCTGACGCCCGCTCCGCCGCCCGCGCCCCTCGCCTGCTGACGGCGTCCCGCTGGTGCCGCCCGTCGAGGCCGCCGAAGCCGTCCGGCGCCTCAGCGGGCGAGGAACGGCGCCACCGCCGCGACGAACTCGGCGGGCCGGGCGGCGTGCACCAGGTGCCCGGCCTCGACGGTGACCGACCGGCAGTCCGGGATCCGCCGGGCGAGCTCGACCAGCCCCTCCTGCGGGACGTGGCTGGTCGGGCCGCCGCCGACCACCAGGGTGCGGGCGGTGATCCCGGACAGCCCCTCCCGCCAGGCCGGGTCCGGGCTGTCGATCTGGGCCTTCACGGCGCCGACCACCGCCCAGTCGAAGTGCACCGGGCCGTCCGGCCCGTCCGGCACCGCGGAGGCCGGCCGCGGGTACGGCGCCGGCACGTCCTCCAGGACCAGCCTGGCGACCCGCTCCGGCCGGTGCTGCGCCAGCAGGTGGGCGACCACGCCGCCCATCGAGTGGCCGACCAGGTCGACCCGCGCGAGCCCGAGCGCGTCGAGGAGGGCGAGCACGTCGTCGCGCATCTCCGGCAGCCCGTACCCGGCGGTGCGGCCGCTGTCGCCGTGACCGCGCAGGTCCGGGGCGTACACGCGGTGGCCCGGCGCCAGTGCCGGCAGGACGACGTCCCAGTCGGAGGCGCGCTCGCCGAGCGCGTGCAGCAGCACCAGCGGCGGGCCGTCCACGGGCCCGCTGGTACGGCAGGCGAGTGCCACCTCGGGCAGGTTCACGATCCGGACTTCGTTCATGCCCGCCACCGTACGGGCCGACCGGCCGTCAGCCGACGGCCGTTCGCCCTCGGCGCACCCCGCGTGGTCCGGCCGCGACCTGCGGAGTCGGCTGTCGGACCCTCCGCCTAGGGTGGGTGCAGGTCGACGGTCAATCGGTGATCCGTCGGTGATCAAGGGGGCAGGGCCGTGCGGATCGAACGTCACCGGGTGGACGCGTCGCGGGTGGCTGAGGCGCGCGACGGCTTCGTGAACCGGATCGGGAGGCAGGTCCACTCCTACTCCCGCGCCGGCCTGATGACCACCACCGAGTGGCAGCTGATCGCCGACTCCTTCCTCGACTACCTCGGCGCCCTCTCCACCACCCGGCCCGACCTGGATTCCGCCGAGGCCAAGGCCGTCCTCAAGGACGCCACCGAGGCCGCCGCCGGCGCCGTCTCCTTCGCCGCCTACTACCCGGTCGACGGCTTCCACGTCTTCCTCGACTACCCGAACTTCGGGATGAGCTACGACCGCGAGCACGGGCTCGCGCGCGACCCCCGGCACCTGGTCACCGCCCGGGAGTGGCTGGACGCCTTCTGCCTCGCGATCGTCTCCGACAAGGTCTCCCACCACGGCGAGGCCTTCGGCTGGGCCCGGCAGCTGATGCCGGACGAACCGGTCACCCCCGCCCTCGAACTCGTCGACGGCTTCTTGGCCCACTCCTTCGAGGAAGGCGGCTCCCCGGACTCTGCCGATGCCGACTCCGACTCCGCCGGCGGGGCGCAGCCCGGTCTGCGCGCCCTGCGCGCCCTCACCGACGGGGACCGCGCGGCCTTCGACGCCGCGCTGCTCGCGCTCCTCCAGGACGGCCCGCACGGCACCCGGCCCGCCGGCCTCCTGCCGCTCGTCCCGATCGCCATCGCCGCCCTCGGGTACCGCACCCACGGATGGACCCCGGCCGTCGACACCGACTACCTCCCCCACGCCCTGGTCACCGGGTTCGAGACGCCCGGCCCGCGCGTCCACGGCCTCGGCCGCGACCAGCGCCCCGACGCGGTGGCCCGGCTCGCCGCCGGGCCCGTCGACCTCGACCGTCCGATCCCGGCCCTACCCCTCAGCCCGGACAGCGAGGCGCGGTTCGAGCAGCGCGTCCGGCGGGCGATCACTCCGAAGGAGGGCGAGCCGCTGGACGCGTGGGAGCTCACCGGCGCCCTGCGCTACCAGACCTGGCTCCTCGCGGCACGCGCCTCGGAGTCCGCCGACGCCACCGACGCCCAGCTCGCCGACCTGCGGCTCGGCTCCGGGCTCGGGGCCGCCGCGTTCCGGGCCGCCCTCGCCGAACCGGGCACCGAGGCCGAGGTGAGGGTCGACGGGCGGACGCTCCGCTTCCCCGCCTGCCGGTGCAGCGACTTCGGGCCGGCCTTCTGGGAGACGGCCCTGTCCTACGCGCTGATCACCGGCAGCTCCGAGGACCTCGAACCGCTCGTCCTGGCCGGCCCCACGATCGCCGCCGAGGACCGCTCCCCGTTCGCCTCGTACCGCACCGCCCTGCACGACCACCTGCGCGGCGCGGACCCGCTCCCGGCCACCCGGCGCGCCCTGGAGGAGGTGGAACGCAGCAGGGAGCAGGGCTTCCTCCCGCCCCCGGTCGTCCTGTTCTCCCAGCTCGTCGAGGGCGACGAGAGCAGCTTCAACCTCGCCCTGCTCGACGCGCTGGAAGCCCACCGCGATCACCACTCCGTCGCCGACCGGGCCACCGAGGCCGGTGCCGCGCTCAGCCTCGGGGTCCTCGCCCTCGCCTGCCACGCCCGGCGCAGCCGCGGCTGGTCGATACGCGTCCGGTCGCCCTACCTCCCGCCGCGCCTGCTGACAGCGGCCGGGGCCGGGGCCGTCTGACGCCCCGGGCCGGGCACACCGTCAGCGTCCGAGGCCGGGCAGGAACAGCGGAGAATCCGCCGGGGCCACGGCGTTCAGGGGGCCGGGCGCAGGTCGTCCTGGTCCTTGAGGACGGTCACCTGCTCGCCAGAGTCGACGTACGAGACCACCCCTCGCCACCGGCCGTCGGCGCCTCGCCGCCACTCGGTGAGGAGGCCGCGCACCCACTGCGCGTCCACCCGGACCAGGCAGGGCTTGGCGGTGCTGGTCGGCCGGTACGCGGGGAAGCAGCGGATGCAGGCGCCGCGCCCCTGGGCCATGGCGTCGGCCAGCGCGACGCGGGTGGGCTCGTGCACCTCCTTCCCGAAGCGGGCCGCGCGGGCCTGCCCGTCCGCGAGTGCCTCGCACGCCACCGAGCGGTGGAACACCGAGCCGCCCCGGGTCGTCCAGACGGACGCGGTCAGACCTCGGGGAACCGCTTTGCAGTGACCGCACTGCCCGACTATCAGTCCGTGATCACACCGCTCGTCCGCCATGCCTGCATCGTGCCGCCGGCCCGGCGGAAGATCAATGACACCTCGTCAGGCCACCGTTTCGGGAGCCCGGGCAGGGGTTCGGCGACGGCACGGAAAGAGGTCCCGGCAGCCCCTCGCCCTGCCGGGCGGGGCGCGGGCCGAGCCCGCCGGAGCGGCACGCCCGCATCCGGAGCCCCGGTCAGCCGTCCGGGGTCACCCCGGTCCCGGCCGGCCCGTCCGGGGGCCCGGTGGGCGGCCGTCGGCCGTCGGTCGGGGGCCGGGGCGCGGTCGGCGGTGGGTCCAGGTGCGGGGGCGATCGTATGATGTGCGCGGATCGGGGCCGGTCAACGGCCCACGGGGGCGAGGGGGAACCATGTTCGGCATCATCAGACCGTGCAAGCACCGGCTGTCCGAGCGGCTCCGTGCCTCGTGGATGGCGCACCTGTGCGGGCTCTGCCTCGCCCTGCGCGACGACCACGGCCAGCTCGCCCGCACCGCCACCAACTACGACGGCCTGATCATCTCGGTGCTGGTCGAGGCCCAGGCCGCCCGGGACGACTCCTCCTGGCGGCGCACCGCCGGGCCGTGCCCGCTGCGCGGCATGCGCACCGCCTCCGTCGCCCGGGGCGAGGGTGCCCGGCTCGCCGCCGCCGTCTCGCTCGCCCTCGCCTCGGTCAAGATCCGCGACCACGTCGAGGACCGCGACGGGGTGTTCGCCCGGCGCCCGGTCGCCGCCGGGGCCCGGGCCGTCACCCGCCGGTGGGACCGGAAGAGCGCCGGCAGCGCCTCCGCGATCGGCTTCGACACCGGCGTGCTGCTCGAAGCCGCCTCCCGCCAGGGCGGGTTGGAGCGGACGCTGCGGCCGGGCGGGTCGGTCCTGCTGGTCACCGAGCCCACCGAGACCGCCACCGCGGCCGCGTTCGCGCACACCGCCGTCCTCGCCGGGCGCCCCGGCAACGCCGCCGCGCTCGCCGAGGCCGGGCGGCTCTTCGGCCGGCTCGCCCACCTCCTCGACGCCGCCGAGGACCAGGCCTCCGACGCGGCCAACGGCGCCTGGAACCCGCTCACCGCCACCGGCACCGACCGCGCCGAGGCCGAACGGCTGTGCCGCGACGCCGTCCACGGCATCCGGCTCGCCCTGAGCGAGGTCGAGCTCACCGACCGCGCCCTGGTGCACGCGCTGCTCGCGCACGAGACCGGGCAGGCCGTCGACCGGGTCTTCGGCCCGGCCGCCCACGCCGCCACCTGCCGCACCCGCAACGCCGGCCCCACCGGCGGCGAGCACCCGAACGACGCTCCGTCGCGCCAGGCGCCGCCCGGCCAGGACCCGCTCTCCCCGTGGGTGCCGCAGGGCCCCGGCTTCACCCCGATCGGCGGCAAGCCCCCGCAGCCGCGCAACCTGCTGGCCGGCTGCGCGGTGTGGGCTCTGCTGGCCTGCAGCTGCCAGCTGCTCTGCTGCGAGCACGAGGACCCGTTCAGCCGGGAGCGCCGGGAGGGCTGGTGCCAGCGCAACTGCGACTGCGACTGCGGCGACTGCTGCGACGGTTGTCAGTGCTGCGGTGACTGCTGCGACGGGTGCGACTGCTGCGACGGGTGCTGCTGCGACGGCTGCTGACCCGGCGTCACCCCTTGGTGGTGTGCCGCCCCGACCGCCGGACCGCGCCCGCCACCACGACCGCCGCCGGCCCGGGACGCCCCCGCGGCGCCCCGGGCCGGATCGCTTCCACACCCGTGTCCGTGCCGGCGTCCGAGGCCGCCCCGGCCCCGCACTCCGACCCGAACGGCCCTGGCGACCCGGCCGACCAGGCCGCGGCCTCGCCGCGCACCCAGAGCGGCAGCACCGCGACCGGGCCCCGCGGCAGCCCGTCAGGCGTCACGCCGCGCCGCCTCCCGGTCGGCCGCCAGCGAGCGCTCCAGTCGCGCGAGCAGCTGCCGGAAGCGTTCGGCGTCCTGCTCCGTCATCCGCCCGTCGGGTGCCGCCCCCGGCCACTCTGCCGTGTTCTCGTTCATGCACCCGACGCTAGGCCGCGACGATCAACACACGATAAACACCCGCCCCGGCAGTCCCACCGGGGGCGGACCGGGCCCCTGCCTCCCCCTGCGCAAATTTATTAGGAAAGTTTCCTTACCTTATAGACCGGTGCCCGCCCCGGCACCTACGCTGCTGCCGCGAGCTCGCGCCCCCGCCCCGGCACGCGGTCGACCGTGCCACCCCCCACACACCCTCCGGCGGCTGCGCCCCCCGGAGATCGGAGCACACCCATGCGAGTTTCCCGAACCCGCCGCCTCGCCGCCCTCGCCACCCTGGCCGCGCTGACCGCCGGCCCCGCCTGCACCGCCGGGCCGGCCCAGGCCGCTCCCGCCACCGCCTCCGCCAGCGCCACCGTCACCACCGCCGCCTCAGCGGCCGGCGCGCGGCCGCTCGCGGCCGGAGGCCTCACCGCCGACCAGCGCCGCCGGGCCGACCAGCTGATCAGCATCTTCGAGAACAGCACCACCGAGATCCAGTACGGCTACGCCGAGAACATCGACGACGGCCGCGGCGTCACCGCGGGCCGGGCCGGCTTCACCACCAACGACGGCGACGCGCTCAAGGTCGTCCGCGCGTACACCGCCGTCTCCCCGGACAACCCGCTGGCCCGCTTCATCCCCGAGCTGGAGCGCCTCGCCTCCGCCGGAAGCGGCGACACCAGCGGCCTGCCGGAGGCCGAGTACGTCGCCGCCTGGAAGCGGTCCGCCGAGGACGCCGTCTTCCGGCAGGTCCAGGACGACCAGGTCGAACAGCGCTACTTCACCCCCGCCATGGACCAGGCCGACCGGCTCGGGCTCACCACCGCCCTGGCTCGCGCCGAGCTCTACGACGCCTCCGTCCAGCACGGCAACGGCGGCGAGTACGACGCCCTGCCCGCCCTGATCGCCCGCACCGGCGCAAAGGCCGGCTCCCCCGCCGTCGCGGGCGAGGCCGCCTGGCTGGAGGCCTTCTTCGAGGTCCGCATCGACGACCTGACCAACCCGGCCAACTCCTCCACCGCCGGCGAGTGGCGCAAGTCCGTCGACCGGGTGGAGTGCCTGCGCCGGATCGCCGCCACCGGCAACGTCGACCTGGACGGCCCGCTCGCCGTCACCGCCTTCGGCTCCGCCTACACCGTCGCCTGAGCCACGGACCCGGGGCCCGGTCGTGGGACCGACCCCCCGACCCGCCCGCAGGAACCGAGGCGCAGGCCCTGCCCGGCGGACGCCGGACGGCGGCGGAACGTCGGCTACCCGCGGGTGGCCAGGGCGGCGTCCAGCAGGATGCGCGCGGCCTCCCGGGCGTCCTCGGCCGCGCTCGGGTCGCCGTGCACGGCGGCCGTGGTCATCGCGCCCTCGGCCAGCAGCGCCAGCTGGGTGGCGAGGGCGGGCGGTGCGTCGGCGGCCTCGGCCAGGCCCGCCAGGTAGGCGTTGAACTCCTCCTTGTGGTGCCGGGCGGCCAGCGCGACCGCCGGTGACACGGCACCCAGTTCGCCGAAGGAGTTGACGAACGCGCAGCCCCGGAAGTCGGGTTCGGCGAACCAGCGGCCGAGCCAGTCGAAGACGGCGAGGAGCTGGTCCCGCGGCGTGTCGGCGGCGCCGGCCACGTAGTCGGCGAGGCCGGCCCGCCAGCGGCCGTCCCGCCGTCGCAGGTAGGCGTCGACGAGGTCCCCCTTGGAGGGGAAGTGCTGGTAGAGGCGGCGCATCGTCACGCCGGAGGCGGCCCGGACGGCGTCCATGCCGACCGCCTGGACGCCCTGCCCGTAGAAGAGTTCCTCGGCGGCGTCGAGGATCCGCTCCCGCGCGTCGTCGTGTTCGGTCCGGCGGCCCGGCGACGGCTCCGCCCGCCCGACCGACCGCCCGTTCGCCTGCGCGTCCATCTGCCGTGCCCTTTGCGTGAGAACGATGATTCTCCTAGGGTAGCCACATCGGCGAGAACGCTCGTTCTCACCGATGTCCGCCGACCCGACGTCCGCCGACCCGACGTCCACCCGACCCGAGGAGACTCCCGTGCCCGACCAGCGCCCTCCCCTGCCACCGTTCACCCCGGAGACCGCCCGACAGAAGGTCCGCGCCGCCGAGGACGCCTGGAACACCCGCGACCCCCAGCGCGTCGCCCTCGCGTACACACCCGACAGCCGCTGGCGCAACCGCGCCGAGTTCCTCACCGGACGCGGGCAGATCGCCGAGTTCCTCACCCGCAAGTGGCGCCGCGAACTCGACTACCGGCTCGTCAAGGAACTCTGGGCGCACGACGGCGACCGCATCGCCGTCCGCTTCGCCTACGAGTGGCACGACGACTCCGGCCAGTGGTACCGCTCGTACGGCAACGAGAACTGGGAGTTCGACCGGGACGGCCTGATGGCCCACCGCCACGCCTCCATCAACGACCTGCCGATCGCCGAGGCCGACCGCCGGTTCCACTGGCCGCTCGGCCGCCGGCCCGACGACCACCCGGGCCTCACCGAACTCGGGCTCTGACCGGCCGCGGGCGGCACCCGCGCCCGTCGTAGCCTGGCGGGCATGGCAACGACCGTCATCTACCTCGAAATGACCGACCCCGGAGAACTGCGGGCGGCCCCCGCCGTCGCCGGCCTCGCCCTGGCCCGCGCCGACGGCTCGTCACCCGCCGTCCAGGAGGTCCAGGCCGAGGTCGGCCGGCCGCACGGCTGGCGCAGCGCCCACCGCACCGCACGGGACTGGGCGGCGTACCGCGCCGAACACCCCCGGCGCCAGAGCTGGCTGCTCACCCACCACGGCGGGCCCGCCGGCATCGTCGCCCTGGAACCGCACCCCGACAGGGAGGTGGAGATCACCACCTTCGGCCTGCTGCCCGCGATGGTCGGCCGGGGCCTCGGCGGCTACGCGCTCACCCTGGCACTCCGTCAGGCCTGGGCCACCAGCCCCCTGGGCGGCGGGCCCGCACGCCGGATCTGGCTGCACACCGACTCCGACGACCACCCCAACGCCCTGCCCAATTACCACAAGCGCGGCCTGCGGACCTTCCGGACCGAGGTCCGGGACGCCTGACCGGCGGCCGGGGCCGACCCGCCGGCCGCCCCCTGGGCCGGGCCGGCTGTTCCACGACCGTGACATCCCCCGCACCCGCCCCTGACCCGGCTCTGGGACGCTCCTACTCGAACGCGAACAGCACCCGAGGGGGAACCTGGAATGTCCGTGCGCAACAGATTCGGCACCGCGGCCGCGATCGCCCTGATGACCACCGTCGGCGCCGTGCTGCTCTCCGCCTGCGGCCCCGAGAACTCCGGCTCCGACCCCACCGCCGCCCCCGGCGGCACCGCGTCGGCGACCTCGGCCCCCGGCGGCACGGCGCCGGGCGGCACGGCCCGCCCGAGCAGCACCGCCCCGGGCACCAAGGAGGTCAACGGCACCTCCGCCGCCAACCACCTGACCATCAGCACCGGCACCCGGACCGTCGCGATGAACGGCACCACCGTCGACTTCGGGACGGCCGTGCGGGACCTCGCGTGGTCCCCGGACGGCAAGCGGGCCGCCTTCGTCAACGGCGACGGCGACCTCGTCCTGGCCGGCCCCGACGGCAGCGGGAAGGTCACCCTGGCCCGGAACCCCGGCGGCGAGACGTGGTCCCACCCGACCTGGCAGCACGCCGCGACGAGCCCCGGCGACCTCCCCGAGTCCGCCGCCCGCTTCGACACCGTCGTCTTCTCCGCGGCCAAGGGCGGCGTCCTGCGCCTGGAGAAGATCGCGACCAAGAACGTCGGCGGCACCCCCGAGGTCCTCACCCCGCACAACTCCGAGGGCGGCAACGAGAACATGCCGCAGCCGCCGCAGACCGGCAACACCTGGTCCAACGCGGGTGGCCGGCGCGGCGAGATCGCCTACGCCAACACCCCGGCCGGGGAGGTCTACCTCTACGACGACTACATCCGCCCCGCCACCCGGGACCTCGGCAAGGGCTCCCAGCCCGCGCTCTCCCCCGACGGCGAGCACATCGTCTTCGTCCGTGCCGTGAGCGGGCACGACCACCTGTTCAGCCGCTCCACGCAGTCCGACCAGAAGGCCGAGAAGGACCTCACCCCCGCGGCCACCACCGACTACACCGAGCCCGCGTGGTCCCCCGACGGCCGGACGATCGCGGCCCGCACCCCCGACGGCGTCAGCACCGTCCCCGCCGACGGGTCCGCCGCCCCGGCGCCGGTCTCCACCGTCAAGGGCCTGCCCGCCTACCGCCCCTGAGCCGACCCGTCCGCCTGAGCGGACCCGTCCGCCCCGCCCGGTCCGGTCGCCGAGCCCGTCCCGACCTCCGGGCCCGGCGGAACGACCCGGCCCGACCCGCCGGCCGGACGGCCCGGCCCCGCCAGCTCGGCGCGCAGCGCGGCCAGGTGCTCGTCCGCGGACTCGTGCGGCAGGAACTCGACCACGTCGAGGAAGCGGAACAGCACCCGGGTCTCGGTGACGGCGTACTCGTAGTCGCCGAACCCGACCACCGCGCCCGTGCCGCCCCGCACGGCCCCGCGCACCGCGGCCGCCGTCAGCCCGTCCGGGCCGGCCCCGGTCGTCGCCCGCCGCCGGGCGTTCGGCCGGGCCAGGTACGGGCAGACCATCGCCGCGTACAGCATGCAGGCCCGGTGGCCCGGCCCCTCCATGGTCGGCGCGAGGTTGCGGTACGGCCCGCCCGCGGCGAGCGCCGCGGCGATCGCCGCGCTCTCCGCCGCCCCGACCACCCGCCACACCGGGCCGCGCGGCATGAACCCGCCGCAGACCGAGCAGCGCCGCTGCAGCGCGCAGTCGGCGCTGCGCCCGTGGTCGGTCAGCGCGAACTGCGGCTCGCCCGCGTGCCACGGGGTGATCGCGGGCACCGGGTAGCCCCTGCTGTCCCGGGGCCGTTCCCCCACCGCCGCCGGGATCGGCACAGAATCGAATCGCACCCCCCATCCATACCAGCCCCGCCCGCCGACGGTCGATCCCGCTGCCCGGTGCGGCAAGGAGCGGCGGCCGGGCGCGGGCCTCACTGCGCCCCGGGGGCCTCCTGCGCGAGGAGCACCTTGCGGAGCAGGTCGGACAGGGTGCGGCGCTCCTCCTCGGTCAGCACCCCCAGCAGGCGGCGCTCCTCACGGCCCACCACCTCCAGCGCCTCGTGCCAGGCCGCGCGGCCGGCCGCGGTGAGGACGATGTCGACCTTGCGGCGGTCGGCGGTCGAGGGGGTGCGGACGACGAACCCGCGGCGTTCGAGGGCCTCCAGCCGACCGGTCACGGACGCGGCGGCGAGGTTGAGGTCGGCGCGCAGGTCCGACGGGGCGGCGTGACCCCCGCGGCCGGCGAGGACGTGCAGGGTGTCGAACTCGTGCTTCTGGAGGCCGTAGTCGGCGACGCCGTGCTCGCGGACCCGCCCGAGGTGGCGGGTGAGCTTCGACATCCGGGTGACGGCGGCCTCGATGTCGGGGTCGAGGTGGGGCAGCACCGGGAGCCAGCGTTCGACGTGGCCGTCCGTCCAGTCGCGGGGCGAGGTCGGCTGGTGGTGCGGGTGCTCGGCCATGGGGTGAGTCTACAAAGCGACCCGGGATCCCCCTCCGGGGAGAGTCATGCGGCATCGAAATTTCGGCACAAAAATTTCGTTGCCGAAACTTCGGTACCGAAATACAGTGCTCCGCGTGACCGAACACCCCCTGCGGAACCGTGACTTCCGCCTCCTCTTCACCGGCCGGACGATCTCCACCCTCGGCGACGCCGCCGTCCCCGCCGCACTCGCCATCGCGATCACCCGCGCCACCGGCTCCGCCACGGCGATGGCCCTCGTCCTGGGCTGCGCGATGCTGCCGCGGCTGGCCCTGCTGCCGCTCGGCGGGGTGGTCGGGGACCGCTTCGACCCGCGACGGGTCGCCCTCACCACCGACCTCCTGCGCGCCGCCACCCAGCTGCTCGTCGCCGTCGAACTCGCCGGCGGCACACCGAGCCTGGCGCACATCGCCGCCGCGTCGGCGGTCGCCGGCACCGCCTCCGCCTTCGCGATGCCGACGGCCGCACCGCTGGTCGCGGCGACCGTGGAGGGCGGCCTCCGGCTGCGGGCCAACGCCCTGCTCGCCTCGGCCGGCAGCGCCGCCCGGCTCGGCGGGCCGGCCCTCGCGGGTCTGCTGGTGTACACCGCGGGGCCCGGCTGGGCCTTCGTGCTCGACGGCGCCTCGTTCGCGCTGAGCGCCGCCCTGCTGACCCGCCTCACCGTCCGTCACCAGCCCGGGGAGCGCCGCTCACTGCGCCGGGACCTCGCCGAGGGCTGGAGCGAGGTGCGCGCCCGCGACTGGTACTGGACCAGCCTGATCGCGCACGGGGTGTGGAACGGCGCCAGCGCGGTGCTGCTCACCCTCGGGCCGCTGATCGCCACCACCCGCCTCGGCGGGGACGGCGTGTGGATCGCCCTCACCCAAGCCGGTGCGGTGGGCCTGCTGGCGGGGTCGCTGATCGCCGGCCGGGTCCGGCCGCGCCGCCCGGTGCTGGTCGCCAACCTCGCCCTCGCGCTGTACGGACTTCCGCTGGCGGCGCTCGCCGCGGCCGCCCCCGCCGCCGTGACGGTGGCCGCGTACGCGGTGGCGATGGCCGGGCTCGGCTTCCTCAACCCGGTCTGGGCGACGGTCGTCCAGCAGGACTTCCCGCCCGGGGTGCTGGCCCGGGTCACCTCGTACGACTGGCTGCTCTCGCTGGCCGCCGCCCCGCTCGGCTACGTCCTGGCGCCGCTGGCCGCCGACGCCTGGGGCGACGCGGCCCCGCTGCTGGCCACGGCGGCGCTGGTGACGCTGGTCTGCGCGGGCACCGCGGCGGTGCCCGGCGTCCGCCGCGCCGGGACTGCGGCGGCGGACGCGTCGGACGCCCCCGCGGGGGACGCGGCGGCCGCGGAGCGCCCGCCGGCCCGGGCCGGTTCCTCCTGAGCGGAGGGCGTCGCGCAGCACACCGGACACGCCCTCGGCACAGCCGTCACGCCCCCGCTGAGGGGACGTGACGGCCGCTCCCGCTGCCCGGCCCCGGGCAGCGGGGCCGGCCGGGGGTCAGTTCCAGATGCCGGTGATGTCGCTCGCGGTGGCGGCGTTGCCCGCGTGGCCGGTGGCGCCGGCCAGGTCCTCCAGGGTGCGCAGCAGGTTGTAGTGGTTGTAGGTGGTGGCCGAGCTGCTGCCGGGGGCGACGTGGGCGCCGTAGATCACGGTGGGGATCCGGTTGCCGGCCAGCCGGTTGTCCTCGTCGAAGGTCACCACGAGCAGGCTGTTGTGGGTCGTGGCCCACGTGGCGTAGGCGCTGAGGTTGTTCTTGACCCAGGTGTCGCCGGTGCCGACCGAGCAGTCGTGCATGTCGCTGCAGAGGTTGGGCACGACGAAGGAGACGTTGGGCAGGGTGGTGTAGTCGGTCGGGAACTGCGCGAAGGTCTTGGCCGAGCTGAGCGCGACGTTGCCGAAGCCGAACCACGGGTTGTGCTTCTGCGCGTACTTGCCGCTGCTGCAGACGGTGCTGCCCTGGGACGGCAGGGTCTCGTTGTAGCTGGCCCAGGTCTTGCCCGCGGCGGTGA
The DNA here is from genome assembly GCF_044768035.1 of Kitasatospora sp. NPDC101176. Lineage (NCBI taxonomy): Bacteria > Bacillati > Actinomycetota > Actinomycetes > Kitasatosporales > Streptomycetaceae > Kitasatospora > Kitasatospora sp. NPDC101176. The sequence goes on along the minus strand of NZ_JBIWPA010000010.1, from coordinate 190,031 downwards.
CCTCGGAGGCCAGGTTGGCGCCCTGGAGCGCGCCGACGCTGACGCAGCTGTCGTCGGTGATGCCCTGGGTGGAGCCGGAGAACAGGGCGTAGTAGTTGGGCTGGCTCGGGTGGGTGATGCCGAACGACTGGGTGAGGTTGGCGCCGCCGGTGGCCAGGGAGTTGAGGTACGGGGCGCTGCTGCTGCCGATGACCTGGGTGTAGGCGTGGTTCTCCATGACCACCACGATGATGTGGTCGGGCGTCGGCAGGGCGGCGGCGTGCGCGGTCGTGGCGGTGGCGGCCCAGAGGCCGGCGGAGGCGGCCACGAGCGCGGCGGCCGAGCCGAGGGCGGTGGCGGTGCGGCGGGAGCGCGGCTTGGTGGGGTTCACGGGCTGGGTGGGCTTCGTGGGCGAAGTCATGACAAGTCCTTGGGTAGGGAACGGCCGTGGCGGCCGTCCGGCCGGGGAGGGGACCGCGGGACGCCTGGCGGGCTCGGTGGGGCGGGGAGGGCCGAGGTGCCGGAGCACGCTCGGAGCGCCCGAACAGCATCGGGTGGATCCGTCGACGCGGGTAGGCCACGGCAGGTGAAACCTTGGCTCCGGGCCGGGAAACGGTTGGTGCGTCCGGCCCGGTTCACTTTGCCAGCGGCCGCCCCGGCCGGTGATAGTGGATCTTCGAGGACGTGGCCCGACGCCGCGTCAGCTGACGAGAGAACAGAGGACCATGGCGAAGACCAGCCTTCTCCGCCCGCTCGCCGTCGCCGCCGCCGGTGCCGTCCTGGTGGCGACCGGTGCCGCGCACGCCGCCGCCGCCGACCGGGACACCACCGGGGCACCCACCCCCGACACCGCCGCGGTGCTCGCCGCCCTGAGGACCACCGCCGACGCGGGTGCCCCGGGCGCCTTCGCGGTGATCCGCGACCACGGCGCCGGGTCCACCACCCGCTCGCTGTCCGTCGGCAAGGCCGACCTCGACGGGACCCCGATGAACTCCTCGTGGCGGTTCCGCGTAGGCAGCAACAGCAAGATGTTCGCCGCCGTTCTCGTGATGCAGCTGGCGGAGGAGGGCCGGATCGACCTCGACCGGCCGCTGCGCGACTACCTCCCGGCCGGGACGCTGCCCGACGGCTGGACGATGACCGGCCGCCAGGTCATGGAGCACCGCGCCGGGATCTACGACCACACCAACGACCTGCTGGAGCAGGCCGGCGAGGAGACCACCAGCGCCTTCGAGGCGCGCATCCGCAGCACCGTGTACGAGCCGCGCGACCTCGTCGCGATGTCCGTCAAGCACGGCCAGCAGTACACGCCCGGCAGCCGCTACTCCTACTCCAACACCGACTTCGTCCTGATGGGCCTCGCCGTCGAGAACCTGACCGGCCAGCCCTACGCGGAGGTGCTGAACGAGCGGATCATCCAGCCGCTCGGCCTGAGCAGGACCTCCTTCGTCGTCCCCGACCAGGACATCCGGGGCGCGCACGTCACCGGCTACCTCACCAACGACGACCGCACCAAGCCGCTGCTGGACTCGACCCTGGCGAACGGCTCCTGGGTGTGGGCCGCCGGCGCCGTCATCTCCGACGCCGCCGACCTCGACCGCTTCCTCACCGCGCTGGTGGCCGGCAGCAAGGGCGGCCTGGTCACGGACGACTCGCTGAAGCAGATGACCGCCGCCATCCCGACCCCCACCGCGAAGGTGGCCTACGGCCTCGGGCTGCGCCGGATCACGCTCTCCTGCGGCGACGTGTACGGCCACGGCGGCATCGTCCAGGGCTTCCAGACCCAGTCCTTCACCACCCAGGACGGCAAGCGCTCCGTCGTCGTGTTCGCCAACGCCTCCAACAACGGCGCCGTGACGCAGGGCCTGATGGGCGCGCTGGAACCGGCCTTCTGCGGCAAGAAGCCCGCCGCGGCGCGCAACTCCTTCGCCCCGAGCGCCTTCGCCGAGGACGACGTCCTGCCGGTGGTCGAGGACACCCGGATCTGACGCCCCGCCCCCGGCCGGGCCCGCGGCGTCAGCCCGTCCGGCGGTGGCTCTGCCGGGGGCCGTCCGTGCTCAGGTCGGTGAGCGCCTCGGTGAGCAGTTCGCGGGCCTCGTCGGCACGGCCCTGCTCGATCAGGGCCGTGCCGAGCTCGGTCAGCGTCTTGGTCATGCTGTCCGGCCGGCCGATCGCCTCGTAGTGGGTCAGGGCCTGCCGGTACGCCTTCTCGGCGGCCGGCCAGCGCTTCAGCGCGGCGCGGTCCAGGCCCAGTTCGTGCGCCGTCATGGCGGCCATCAGGTGCATCAGCGGCGAGGACCAGCGCTCCACCAGCTCCAGCGCCCCGGCGAGCGCGCGACGGCGGTAGTCCACCGCCTCCTCGGCGCGGCCGGAGTCGCGCAGGCAGTTGGCGGCCCCCCGCAGGGTGACCAGCCGCCCGATCCTGGCCGAGCGGCTGGTCACGGTGCCGAAGGCCTCCCCGGCCCGCCCGTAGGCGTCGATGGCCTCACGGTGGCGGTGCAGGTGGCGCAGGCCCGCGGCGAGGTAGCTGAGCGCCCAGCCCTCCTGCTCGCGGTCGCCGAGCCGGCGGGCCAGTTCCAGCCCCTCGCCGGCGAGTTCGGTGCCGCGCTGGTAGCGGTGCAGGCAGGTCACGTAGGTCCAGGCCAGGTAGTTCACGTGCACCACCTCGGCCTGCCGGTCGCCGCAGGCGCGGGCCGAGTCGACGGAGAGCTGGAAGACCTCCGTCCAGAGGTCCCAGCTCAGCAGCCGGTCCGAGAACCAGTGCATGGCCTCGGCGGTGGCGATCACCTCGCGGTGCCGGCCGGCCGCGAAGGCCTGGTAGAGGGCCGCCAGCCACTCGGTGTGCTCCTCCTCCAGCCAGCGCGCCGCCTCGGTGAGCGGCACCGGCGGGCCGGAGCCCTCCCACGGACCCCCGGAGTGCGGCCCGGCGCCCGCGGCCGCGGCCTGGGCGTGGTCCGGGTCGAACCGCAGGCCGAACTCGGCGGCCCGGTCCAGCAGCCAACCGCCCGCCCTGGTGCGGGCGTCCGCCACCGCGCCGGGCTCCTCGTCGACGCCCAGCCGCTCGCCCGCGTAGAGCCGCACCAGGTCGTGCAGGCGGTAGCGCTCCGGGGTCGCCAGCTGCACCAGCCCCGCGTCGATCAGCTGTTCCAGGACCAGCTCGGTGCGGGCGGCCGGCAGGCCCGCGTAGGCCGCGGCGACGGCGGCGGTGAAGTCGTGCCCGGCGGTCAGCGCGCAGCGGCGCAGCACCAGCTGGGACTCGGCGGGCAGCCGCCGGTAGGACAGCGCGAAGGCCGGGCGGACGGCCAGGTCACCGGTGGCCAGGAGGTCCAGCCGGTGCTCCTCGGCCGCCAGCTGGCGCACCAGGTGGCTCACCGGCTGCTGCGGGCGGGCGACCAGCCGCTGCCCGGCGATCCGCAGCGCGAGCGGCAGGTAGCCGCAGAGCCGGGCCAGTTCGGCGGTGGCGTCGGGCGCGGCCTCGATCCGCTCCCGGCCCGCGATCCGGGCCAGCAGGTCGGCGGCCTCGCCCGGGGAGAGCGCGTCCAGCCGCAGGCGGTGCACCGACTCCAGGCCGGGCAGGACGTTGCGGCTGGTGACCAGGGTGACGGCCGGGCCCGAGCCGGGCAGCAGCGGGCGGACCTGGGCCTCGTCGGCGGCGTTGTCCAGCACCAGGACGAGCCGCCGCTCGCGCACCAGCGCCCGGTAGAGGCCCGCCCGCTCCTCCGTGCCGGCGGGCACCGCCCGGTCCGCGACCCCGAGGGCGCGCAGCACCTGGCCGAGGGCGTCCCGGGCGGAGAGCGGGGTGGCGGACATCCCGCCGAGGTCGAGCGAGAGCTGGCCGTCCGGGAAGAGCGGGGCCAGGGTGTGCGCGGCGTGCAGGGCGAAGGCGGTCTTGCCCAGGCCGGGCTGACCACTGATCAGGACCACCCGGGGATGGGCCGGTTGCGCGTCCCCGGCGAGGTCCGCGAGCAGCGCGAGGGCGTCCTCACGGGCGGTGAAGTCGGCGATGTCGCGGGGCAGGGCGAGGGCGCCGGGGGCGAGCGGGGCGGCGGCCTCCGGCTCGGCCGGGGGCCCGGTCACCCCGGCGGCGACGGGCTCCGCACCGCGGTCCGGCGACGCGGCGGGGGCGGTGGTGGCGCTGGGGCCGGCGGTCGCCGTCGACCGGGTGCCCCGGGGGCGGCCCGACTGGGCGGCCCGGTCCAGGGTGGCGGCGCGCGCCGCGTCCAGCCCCAGCGCCTCGGCCAGCGCCCGGACGGTCCGCCGCTGCGGCCCCCGGGTGCGGCCGCGCTCCATGTCGCCGACGGCGCGCAGGCTGACCCCGGCCGACGCGGCGAGCTCCTCCTGGGTGAGGCCCGCCGCCACCCGGTGGCCGGCCAGCAGGCGGCCGAACTCGCCGCCCCCGTCGGCGCCCGAACCTGCCACCGTGTCGCTCGCAGCCGTCATGTCCCGCCCCTGATCGCACCGTTACTTCTGCCTGCTGTCGTGCCTGCCGGGCAGCCCCCGGCAGAAGTATGCCGGGCAGAAGTATGCCTCGTACCCGACCCTTTCCCCGCATCGGGCGCCCGGCGGGCGCACCGCCCGGGCGGGCGGCAGCGGGCCGCCGGGCGGTCGGGCCGGTCCGCCGCACGGGTGGTCGCGCCCACCACTTCCGCCCACGGTTCTGCCTGTGGTTCTGCCTGTGCGGTCGTGGCCCGGCGCGGGGGACCACCGGTGCGGGAGCGCCCGGCCCGGGCGCCGTCCGCGCGTCGACCGCCGGTCCGGGACGGCCCCGGGCCCGCTCAGCGCCCGCCCGCGGCGAGGGCCTGTGCCTGCCGCCGTTCGGCCGTGCCCTCGGCGGTGCGGCCCAGTGCGCAGAGCAGGTCGGCCAGCAGCCCGTGCGAGCGGGCCTCCAGCGTGACGTCCCCGACGGTGCGCCCGAGGGCGACGGCGAGCCGGGCGGTGGACAGCGCGGCGTCGCCGCGGCCGAGGGCGTGCAGGGCGCGGGCCCGGCTCTGGGTGGCGAGGACGGCCTCGGCGTCGGCGGAGCGGCCGGTGGCGATCCGCACCGCCTCGTCGGCGTGGCCGAGGGCCGGCTCCGGGGCACCGGCCAGCACGAGGGCGTCGGCCAGGTCGGTGAGCGCGCCGACCAGCAGCTCGTCGACGGCCGGGACGCGGGCGGCGGTGACCAGGTCGGTGAACAGCACGAGGGCCTGGTCGTAGCGGCCGGCCCGCTGCAGCGCGCCGGCCACCCGGCCGCGGCAGCGGTGGCGCAGCAACGGGTCGCCGGCCCGGTCCGCGGCGGCGACGGCCCGGTCCAGCTCCTCGGCCGCGGTGCGGTGGGCGGCCCGCTCGACGTGCAGGACGGCGAGGTCGGTGGCCAGCCGGGCGACGGCCGCCTGGTCCGCGCAGGCGTGCGCGGCCCGCAGTCCGGCCTCGACGACGGCCCGCCAGTGCGTCCGGTCGTGGCCGGTGGCCTCGTAGAGCAGGCTGGTGCGGTGCGCGAGCTGCCAGGCCTCCGTCGTCCGGCCGAACTGCTCGGCGCAGACCACCACGGCGTGCAGTGCGGCCTCCTCGCGCCCGAACCAGGCGGCCGCCTCGGCGGGCGCCGGCGGGCCCCCGTCCACCGTCCACGCGGCGGTGACCGCGAGGTAGTGGGCGATCAGCCGGTCGAGCGCCACGAACCGCTCGTCGCAGGTGAGTTCGGCGGCCTGGCGGGCCGCGTAACGGCGGACCAGCTCGCGCCGGGCGTACCGGCCGGGGGTGGTCTCCTCCAGGAGGTGGACGGCATCCAGCCGGGTCAGCAGGGTGCGGGTGGTGGCGCGCGGCAGGTCGGCGAGCGCGGCGGCGGTGGCGGTGTCGATGACGGCGCCCGGGTGCAGCCCGAGCAGGGTGAACAGCCGGGCGGGGGCGGGCGGCAGGGTCCGGTAGGTGCGGTCGAGGGCGGCGGTGAGGCCGAGCGGTCCGCGCCCGGTGCCGGCCAGCGTGGAGAGGCCGGTCTGTTCGTCGGCGAGCTCCTCGACCAGGTCGGCCAGCGACCAGCCGGGGTGGGCGGCGAGCCGGCCGGCGGCCAGCCGCAGGGCGAGCGGCAGGTGGTCGCAGGCGGTGGCGAGCTCGGCGGCGGCCTCCGGTTCGGCGGCCACCCGCGCGGTGCCGAGGGCGCGGTCGAGGAGGTCGGCCGCGCCCTCCGCGGTGAGCGGGCCGAGCGGGAGGGCGGTGCCGCCCTCGCGGACCAGCAGGTGGCGCAGCCGGCTGCGGCTGGTGACGACGGTGACGGGTGCGCCGCCGCCCGGTGCGGGCGGGTCGGGCAGCAGCGGTGCGAGCTGCTCGTAGGAGAACGCGTCGTCCAGCACGACCAGCGTCCGACGGTCGGCCAGCAGCTCCCGGTAGCGCCGGGCCCGCTCCTCGGGGCAGGCGGGCAGGGCGTCCGCCGGCTCGCCGAGGGCGAGCAGGAAACCGGCCAGCACCTCGGCGGGCTCCCGCGGCCCGGCCGGGTCGAAGCCGAGCAGGTCGGCGTGCAGGAGGCCGTCCGGGAAGTGCCCGGCCGCGCGCTGCGCCCAGTGCCGGACCAGGCTCGTCTTGCCCGCCCCGGCGGGCCCGGTGACCAGGATCGGGCGGCCGCTGCGGGCGGCGTCCGCCAGGGCCGCGTCCAGCCGGCCGAGGTCGGCGGACCGGCCGGTGAACCGGCGGTCCGGGGGGCCGAGCCGCGCGAACGGGGTGGGGCGGTCGACGTCGTCGGCCGGCCGTTCCGGTCCGCCGGCCAGCAGCTCGCCGGCGCGGCGCAGCTCCGGCCCGGGCGGTCCGGCCAGCCGGGCGACCGCCAGGTCGTACCGGGCCTGCGCCTCGTCCCGGCGGCCGGCCTGCTCGAGGCAGCGGACCAGCCGGGCCGCGAGCGTCTGACGGCTCGGGTGGGCGGCCGCGGCCTCGGCGAGCTCGGCGGCCAGTTCGCCGCCGCGGCCGGCGCCCAGGAGCCCCTCGGCGAGCCGGTCCAGGGCGCGCAGCCGCAGGTCGGTGAGGGAGGGCAGGGTGCGCTCGCGCAGCAGTGCGGAGCCGCAGTCCGCGAGGGCCGGGCCGCGGAAGAGGTCCAGGGCGGTGCGCAGCAGCGGGACGGCCGGGTCGGGCGGGCCGGTCCCGGCGTGCCCGGCGGGCGGCGGCGGGGTGGGCAGCAGCACTCCCGCGCGGTCGCAGAGCAGGCCGAAGCGCAGCAGGTCGACGCGGTCCGGGTCGCCGGTGAGCAGGTAGCCGCCGCCGCGGGTGTCGAGGGTCAGCCGGGGGTCGTCGAGGAGTTGCCGCAGGGCCGCGACGTGGCCCTGGAGCGCGGCCCGGGCGGTGGGCGGGGCCTCGCCGTCCCAGACCAGCTCGATCAGTTCGTCGGTGCCGACGGTCTGGTTGAGCCGGATGGCGAGGGTGCTGAGCAGGGCGCGGCGTTTCGGAGCCGAGGGCGTGACCGTCGTCCCGTCGTCCCGTCGTACGGCGACCGGCCCGAGCAGGTCGATGTGCATGCGGCCCTCTCCTCCCCTGTGGCCGGCGGATCCGCCGCCGCCGACAACCGTGGGCGGCCTTCCGGCGTTCTTGAGGATAGGTGCAGGATCCGTCCGCGAACTCCGGGCCACGGGGAGCCGGCCCGCCGCCGTGCCGGGTGGCGCGGGACACGCCCGGCCGTCGCGGGCGGGCGATCTGGCGCGAACAGGACAGTTCAGGGCACTACACTGCACCACCCCGGGGCACGCCCCCGGTGGTCGTGGGGCGGGGGGACGCCCTGGTTCTCGTGGGGTGAGTGGGGGTAACTGGTGCGGATTCGGCTCCTGGGGCCGGTCGAGCTGCGGGCCGGGACGGACGGGTTCGTGTCGCTGCCGGGCGCGCAGCGCCGGGCGATCCTGGCGCTGCTGGCACTGCGGCTCGGCCGGGTGGTCGGGGTGGACGGCTTCTCCGAGCTGCTCTGGGGCGACCGGCCGCCGGCCAGTGCCCGGGCGGCGCTGCAGGGGCACGTGGCCGCGCTGCGCAAGGCGCTCGCCGGCACGCCGTTCGTGCTGCACACCCGCTCGCCCGGCTACCTGCTGGACGGTCCGGCCGACGAGGTGGACGCGCTGCTCTTCGAGTCGCTGACCGGCCGGGCCGGGGAGCGGGCCGGACGCGGCTCCCGGGCGGCGGACGCGGAGGCGATCGCGCTGCTGGAGCAGGCGCTGCGGCTGTGGCGCGGCGAGGCGCTGGCCGACCTCCCGGACACTGCGCTGCGCTCGGCCGCCGTGGACCAGCTGGACCAGGCCCACTCGGCCGCCGTGCTCAGCTGGGCGGGCCTGCGGCTGCGCCAGGGCAGCGGCGCCGCGGCGGTGCCCGCGCTCGAGCAGAACGTGCGCGCCGACGGGCTGCGCGAGGAGATGGTGGCGCTGCTGATGCGCTGCCTGCACCAGGCCGGGCGGCCGGCGGACGCGCTGGCGGCCTACCACCGGGCCCGGCGGCGGCTGGACCGCGAGCTGGGGCTGCGGCCCGGCCCGGCGCTGGAGGCGGCGCTCGCCGAGGTGCTGTCCGGGGACCGCGCGCAGGACGCGGACCCGGCGGGCACCGCCGCGCTCACCGCCCCGGTCTCCCCCGCGGGCCCGGCCGTTCCCGCCGCGGTGCCGCGGGTGCCCCGGCAACTGCCCCGCCGGCCGCTCGACGTCGTCGGCCGGGAGGCCGAGGCGGGCTGGCTGGACCGCGAGTGCGGCCCGGAGCGCTCCGGAGACGGCCTGGCGCTGGTGGTCGGCCCGGCCGGGGCCGGCAAGACCACGCTGGTCGCCTCCTGGGCGCACGGCCGCGCCGCGGACTTCCCGGACGGGCAGCTCTTCGCCGACCTGCAGGGGCTGGCCCCCGAGGGCCCGGTGGACCCGGACACCGCCCTGGACCGCTTCCTGCAGGCCCTCGGGGTCGCGCGGGAGGCCGTGCCCGCGGACCGCGACGGCCGGGCCGCGCTCTACCGCGACCGCACCCGGGGGCGGCGCCTGCTGGTGGTGCTGGACGACGCCGCCGACGCCGACCAGGTCGCCGACCTGCTGCCGGAGGGCCCGGGCTGCGCCACCGTGGTGACCAGCCGGGGCTCGCTGGAGGGCCTGGTGTCCGCCGACGGCGCCGCACTGCTGCGGCTGGAGGCACTCCCCGAGGCCGACGCCCTGCGGCTGCTGGAGGGGGCACTGGGCACCGAGCGGCTGCGGGCCGAACCGGCCGCGGCCGCCGAGCTCGCCGCGCTCTGCGACCACCTGCCGCTGGCGCTGCGGATCGCCGCCGCCCGGCTGGCCACCCGGCCGGACTGGACGATCGCCGAGCTGGCCGCCGAACTCGCCGACGAGGGCACCCGGCTGTCCGTCCTGGACGCCGACGGCGCGACCGGTGTCGCCACCGAACTGCGGCGCACCTTCTGCCGGCTCTCCCCCACCGCGGCCGAGCTGCTCACCCTGCTCGCCGTCCACCCGGGCCGGGAGGTGGACGCCCTGGCCGGCGCCGCGCTGCTCGGGGCCGACGCGGTCGCCGCCCGCCGGGCGCTCGGCGAGCTGACCGCCCACCACCTGCTCACCGGCACCGCCCCGGGCCGCTACGGCCGCACCGAACTGGTCCGGCTGTTCAGCGCCGGGCTGCTCGCCGAGCAGCCCGAGGAGTGCCGGCGCCTCGCCTGGGAGCGCCTGGTGGACTACTACCACGCGGCGCTGCGGCACTGCGGCGCGTACCTCGACCCGGGCCAGGAGGACGACGACGCCCCGGTGCTGCCGCTGCACGCGCTGCCGCCCGCGACGGACATCCGCACCGCCCTGGACTGGTTCCGGGCGGAGGAACCCGCGATCCGCGCGCTGATCGACACCGCCGACAGCACCGCCCCGGACCGGGCCTGGCGGCTCGCCCTGACCTGCGGGTCGCTGTACTACGGCGCCAGCCGCTTCACCGACTGGCTGCGGTGCGCCCGGGTGGGCGAGGCGGCGGCCGAGCGCTGCGGCGACCCGGTCGCGAGCGCGCTGCTGCACGTCAGCCGGGCGCAGGCCCTGGTGGCGCTCGAACGGCGCCACGAGGCGGCCGAGGTGGTGCGCAAGGCCGTGGACGCCACCCGGTCGATGGCCGGCCCGGTGGCCGTGTCGGCGCGCGTCCGGGCGCTCGCCACCCTGGGGCTGGTCACCGCGATGACCGGCAGCGCCGCCGAGGCGGACCGGCTGGCGGCCTCCGCGACCGCGCTGGCCCTGGAGGCCGGGGACCGCCGGCGGCTCGTCGACGCCCTCGTCCACCAGGGCTGGGTGAACCTCGCGGGCGGCGACCGGGAGGGCGCGCAGCGCCGGTCCCGCGAGGCCAGGCAGCTGCTGCCGGCCGTCCCCGTCACCCAGGTCCACATCTGGTCGATGCTGACCGAGGCGCAGTCGCTGCCGCCGACCGTCCACGACCAGGAGGTCGACCTGGCCTGGCACCGACTGCTGGCCGCCTGCGAGGAGGCGGGCCTGCTCTACCTGCACGCGATCGCCGAACAGTCCTACGCCGGGCTGCTGCTGGCGCGCGGCCGGGAGCGCGAGGGGACGAAGCGGCTGCGGCTGGCGCTGGACCGGTTCGACCGCCACGACCGGCTGGCCGGGTTCGTGAGCGAGTTCACCGGCGGGCTGGAGGAGTCGCTGAAGCTGCGCTCGTCCCGGTCGTTCTGACCGGGGGGGCACCGCGCCACGGCCGGGGTCACCGCGCCGCGGCCGCGGTCACTGCGCGACGGCGCCGGAGCGGGCCCCGCCCCGGGCGCCGCGGCCCTCGCCCGGGCCGTAGCCGTGCTCCGCGGACAGCACCGGGCGCAGCGCCCGGATCGCGTAGAAGTTGCGGGACTTGACGGTGCCCGGCGGCACCCCGAGGCGGGCCGCCGCCTCCACCACCGAGCGGTCCTTCAGGTGGAGTTCGACCAGCACCTCGCGGTGGTGCTTCTGCACCCGCCGCAGCGCCAGCGCGATGTCCCGGGCGACGACCACCTGTTCGTACGGGTCGTCGCAGAGCGGGCGGTCCTCCAGGGGTTCGCCGATGACCTCCTTGGCGCGGGCGGCGGCCATCCGGTAGTGGTCGATGGCGATCCGGCGGGCGACGGTGAAGAGCCAGGGGCGGGCCTGCTCGGCTCCGGCGGACAGCGCCTCCGGGTGCTGCCAGGCGCGCAGCAGGGTCTCCTGCAGGATGTCCTCGGCCTTGCCGCGGTCCCCGCCGGTGGCGCGCAGCAGGGCGCGCAGCAGGTAGCCGCCGTGCAGCCGGTGGATCTCGGCCAGGATCTCCGGGTCGAGGGTGGGGCGGGCGTCCCGCGGGGTCCGCTGCGCGGGGACGGCAGCCGTGGCGGCCGACGGGTCCGTGCCGGCCGCCGGGCCGGCGGACGGCTGGGTGACGGACAGGGGCTGGGCGACGGGCTGCTTCGACACGCGCGACCTCTCAGATCGGGCCAGGGGCGGGGCGACCACCGACCGGACGTCCCAGGCGGCTACGGCAGCAGCCTGCCGGGGCCCGCCAAGGCCGCACCAACGATCCGCCAACGCCCCCGGCCCCGGGGGGGGGGGGGGGGGGCCGCGCCCGCGCCCCCCCCCCCGCCGGGGGCCCCCCCGGGGGGGGCGCGGGGGGGGGGCGCGCCCCCCCCCCCGGCCCGGGGGCCGGGCCCGCACCGGGTCAGGCCGCGTTGAGCGCCCGCACCAGCTCCTGGACGCCGTCCTCGCCGTGGTACTCGATCAGCACCGCGACCCAGGTCGCGAGCCGGTCCCGTTCCGCGGACGACCAGTCGGTCGCCGACGGGTGCTCGTCGACCACCAGCGCCTCGGCGAGCCGTCGCAGGCCGGGCGGCGGCTCCGGCCGCCACCGCTCGGCCGGCAGCGCCCGCAGGGCGAGCCGCCTGGCGACGGCGATCACCTCCTCGGCCGGCCCCTCGGGCACCGCCAGCACGGGCGGCCCGGGCTCGCTCGGAGCGACCTGCCGCACCAGCGCCGCGACGACCTCGCGCACGTCCGGCCCGTCCGGATCCATCGTTGTCCCTCCCCCGTCCCGTTCGCACGGGACTCACGCCGGTTCCTCCTGCATGACACTCGGCGTGCACCGAGTGCCACCCGGAGACGGTATCCACTGACGGCCGGTCCGGCAGAGGGTTTTCCGGTACGGCCGCCCGGCTGCCGCCGGGTCGGCCCCGCCGGTGCGGCTCGGCGGTATCCTGCGGATCCCCGCCGGGTCCGTCAAGATCCACAAGGCGCCGCCGGGGGCGTCCTAGGCCGTGCCCGATGAGCCGTGGCGGGCCCTCGGCCGGGCCGTGGCGCGGATCGTGGGGTGCGGGGTGGTGCGCATACGGGTCCTCCCGGGCCGTCGGGGCGCGCCGCGCGCCCCGACCCGCTCAACGGGCCCCCCGCCGGGGGCGGTTCACGGGCCCCGGGGAGTGGTCCGCACGACACTCCCTACGGTGTGACGATCGGGAAGTCCGGGTCGACCCGGTCGACGACCGAGCGCAGCGCGCTCAGCGCCGTCGGGTCCCCGGCCACGGTGACGCCCTCGGGCTGCCGGCCGGCCAGCAGGACCACCAGCTGTTCCCTGGTCAGCGTGAAGGCCGCGTCCGTCCCGGCGCCGAAGAGGTCGGGGGCGACCGGGGCGTGCACCAGGACGCCGTTCTCCAGCGTGGTGCGGTGGTACTGGTCCAGGTCGGTGACGTGCCAGTCGATCACCGCCCGCAGGTCCCACGCGCGCGGGCCGTCGATCCGGATCGCGATCGCGTCGAAGAGCTGCTCCACGGTCAGCGCGCCGGCCAGGCCGGAGGAGGCGATGGCGGTGCGCTCGACGCCGTGGCGCAGCTCCCTGGCGCCCATCAGGTAGCAGTTGCGCCAGGTCGCGCACTCCGCGCCGTAGGCCAGCCGCTCGAAGGTGTCGGCCAGCAGCTCGCGCGCTGCGGCGTGCTCCGGGTCGGCGAAGACGGCGTGCCGCAGCAGTTGGGCGGCGAAGCGCAGGTCCCCGTCGTCGGCGTAGCCGCGGGCCTTGGCGACCACCGCGTCGACGCCGCCCATGCAGTCCGCGTAGCGGCGGGCGCTCGCGGCCGGCGGGTGCTCCCACAGCGAGGACGGGTGGCCGTCGTACCAGCCCATGTACCGCTGGTAGACCGCCTTGACGTTGTGGCTGACCGAGCCGTAGTAGCCGCGGGTGTGCCAGGCGGCGGCGAGCCGCGGCGGCAGTTCGACCCGCTCGGCGATCTCGGTGCCGGTCAGGCCCTGGTTGAGCAGCCGCAGGGTCTGGTCGTGCAGGTAGCCGTAGAGCTGGCACTGCTCGGCGAGGAAGCGGGCGATCCGGTCGGTGCCCCAGGTCGGCCAGTGGTGCGAGGCGAACAGGACGTCGCTGTCCGCGCCGAACAGGGTCCGCGTCTCGTTCAGGTAGCGCGACCAGACCCGGGCGTCGCGGACCAGCGCGCCGCGCAGGGTCAGGATGTTGTGCAGGTTGTGGGTGGCGTTCTCGGCCGTGCAGAGCGCGCGGTGCGCGGGCAGGTGGAAGTTCAGTTCGGACGGCGCCTCGGTGCCGGGGGTGAGCTGGAACCGGAACGGCACGCCGTCGAGCGTCTCCTCCTGCCCGGTGCGGGTGATCTCCAGGGTCGGCGCGACCAGCCCGGGCTCGCCCTCCGAGGCCGCGAAGCCGAGCCCCATGCCGACCTGCCCGGTCGGGCCGGGCGGCACGGCCGCGCCCGAGTAGTACATGCCGCGGCGCAGCATCGCCGTGCCCGCGTAGACGTTCTCCGCGACCGAGTTCGCCAGGAACCCGGCGGGGGCGAGGACCGGCGTGCCGTCGCCGGGGGCGAGGACCCCGAGGATCCCGCCGAAGTGGTCGATGTGCGAGTGGGTGAAGACCACCCCGGTGACCGGCCGGTCGCCGCGCCGGTCCCGGTAGAGCGCGAGGGCCGCCACGGCCGTCTCGGCGGACACCAGCGGGTCCACCACCACGACGCCGCGCTCCCCCTCGATCAGGGTCATGTTCGACAGGTCGTAGCCGCGGACCTGGTACACGCCCTCGGTGACCTCGTACAGGCCGGCGCGGGCGCACAGCTGGGACTGCCGCCACAGGCTCGGGTGGACGGTCTCCGGGCAGTCGCCCGCCAGGAACGCCGTGCGCTCGAAGTCCCAGACGACCCGCCCGTCGCGACCGGTGACGGTGCCGGACGGGGGCCCGGCCAGGAACCCGCGGTCGGCGTCCTCGAAGTCCGTCCGGTCGGAGAAGTCCAGCGCCGTCATTCCTGCCTCCAGTCGCCAGGGGCGGCGGCGCGGGCGAGGGGGCGCCCCGCCCGTCGCACGACCTTCCCGATTCTTGGCCGCCGCCGGGCCGGGCGCCCGTCCGCCGTGCCGTTCGGGTGGGTTCCGCACCGGTCGGGCGGCGCGGCGCGAACCGGTCCCGCCCCTCCCGGCCGGGCGCCCTCCCCGGGCGCGACCCCGCAGGTGAGCAGGACGCCGCCGTCGGGGGCGTTGAACGCGGTGGCCCCTCCCGTCCGTTGAACGGGTCGGACGGCCCGCGCGCGGTCGGCGTCGGGGGCGCCGGCGACCGCGGCACGAGACGGGGCCGACACGGCGACAGGAGGCGAACAGGTGGCCGCCGACCACACGCACACCGGGCGGGTGCACCGTCTGGCGCAGGGCCCGGACTGGGACCTCGCCCCCGACTACGGCCCTCGCACCACGCCCGCCGGGGCAGCCGCCGGGGTGGCCGCCCCGGTCCTCGCCGGGGCAGCCGTCGGGGGGCCCGCCGGGGCGACCGCGGCGCCGCCCACCGGGCCCGGGCCGGCGACGACGGGGCCGGCAACGGCGCCCTCGCCCGACTGGCGCCGGCCGCTGGACGTCCTCGGCACCGTCCTGGTGCCCCCGGAGGCCCGGCCCGCCCCGAGCCCGGCCCCGTCGGTCCCGGCCGTCCCGGCCGTCCCGCCGCCCTTCGCCCGGCTCGCCCCCGTGCCACCGGCCCTGCCGGTGCCACCGGCGCCACGCTTCGCACCCGCCGCTCACGTCCCGGCGGCGGCCCCGGCGCCGCAGCCTTCAGCCGCCGCGCCCCGGCCCCGGCGGTACCTCGGCCTGCCCGCCCTGTCCGGCGGGCTCGGCCGCGGCCTCGGCCTCGCCCGGGGCGAGCGGGAACACGAACGGGAGCGGCTCACGGCCACCATCCGCACCCCGCTTCACCGCTCCTTCCGGATCGCCGTCGTCGGCCTCAAGGGCGGGGTCGGCAAGACCTCGGCCACCCTGGCGCTCGGCTCCGTCCTCGCCGGGACCCGCGCCGACAAGGTCATCGCCGTCGACGCCAACCCGGACACCGGCACCCTCGGCCGCCGGATCCACCGTGAGACCCCCGCGACCATCCAGGACCTGCTCGCCGCCGCACCCGGCATCTCCGGGTACATGGACGTCCGGCGCTTCACCTCGCTCACCCCCAGCGGGCTGGAGGTCATCGCCAACCACGCCGACCCCGCCGTCGCCAACGGCTTCGGCGGCGAGGACTACCGCCGGCTCGTCGAGCTGCTCAGCCGCCAGTACCCGATCGTCCTCAGCGACTGCGGCACCGGCCTGCTGCACGGTTCCACCCGCGCCGTCCTCGACCTCGCCGACCAGCTCGTCGTCACCGCCACCACCGGCGTCGACGGCGCGAGCAGCGCCGACAGCACCCTGGAGTGGCTCCGCGCCAACGGCTACGCCCACCTCGCGGAGCGCAGCGTCACCCTGATCTCCGGCATCCGGGCCGGTGGCCGGTCCATCCGGGTCGAGGAGCTGGTCGCCCACTTCGAGCGCCGGTGCCGCGGCGTCGTCGTCCTGCCCTTCGACGAACACCTGGCCCTCGGCGGCGAGTTCGACCCCGCCAAGCTCCGCCCGCGGACCCGCCGCAGCTACCTCGAACTCACCGCGCTGGTCGCCGCGGGCATCCCCCTCGTCGCGCCCGCGCCCGCACTCGGGCCCGTGCTCGGCCCGTGACCGCGGAGGTCAGCCGTGGTACCCCCGGCCCTCGATGCAGAAGCGGGCCGCGACCACCCACCTCGAAGCCCGCGCTGCCAACCGGTCGCCGGTCGGCATCAAGCGCGTCACGCCGACCTCCGGATGGTCCTCGACCGGGTGGCCGAACGACGCCGGGCCTCGCGCGGGGCGCCCCGCTGCGGTTGACTGGCCGGGCCGCGGCCCTTCCGGCCCACGGCCCGGCCGGAGTCCGCCCGGAATCCGCCCGGAGAACGCCCGTATCCGCCCGCTCGGAGGCATCCGCATGGCCAGGCAGTACGCGTACACCGCCGAGATCACCTGGACCGGCAATCTGGGTGCCGGCACCAGCGACTACCGCTCCTACTCCCGCGACCACGACGTAGCCGTCGAGGGCCTGCCGACCATCCTCGGCTCCGCCGACCCCGCCTTCCGCGGCGACCCGGCGCGCTGGAACCCGGAGCAGCTGCTGCTCGCCGCGCTCGCTCAGTGCCACCTGATGTCGTACCTGCACCAGTGCGCGGTGAACGGGGTCGTGGTGACCTCGTACGTCGACCGCCCGGTGGGCACCATGACCGTCGCCGCCGGCAGCGGGCACTTCACCTCGGTGGTGCTGCACCCGCGGATCGAGGTCGCCGAGGCGGGCATGGCGGAGAAGGCCTTCGCCCTGCACACGGAGGCGAACCGCGGCTGCTTCATCGCCAATTCGGTCAACTTCCCGGTGCTGCACGAGCCCGAGGTGACGGTCGCGGGCCGGGAGTGACGGGACCGGACCGACCGGACCGGAGCAGTCCGGCCCGGAGCAGCGGGCCGGCCGGGGCGGTCGCCGGCCCCGACCACCGCCCCGGCCGGTCCAGCAGCACGGCGATGTAGCCGGCCACCTCGTCGCACGGTTCCTCCGACGTCGGCACGCACCAGTGACCGCTGCCCGCGGGGCCGTCGATCGCGTGGAGCGTTCCGGCGAGCCCGCAGCGGGTCCGGGCGGCGGCGAGCCGGGCGTCGTCGGGTCGAGGGTCCTCGTCGGTGTTCGGACCTGCCCGGCCGCGGAGGCCGGGCAGGTGCCGAGTCGGGCCGAGGGCGTGTCAGTCCGTGGTGACCGGGAGCAGGCCGCGCTCGGCGAACACCTTCTTGGCGACGAAGGTCGCGTTGAGCGCCTTGGGGAAGCCGCAGTAGGCGGCGGAGTGCAGCAGCGCCTCGACGATCTCCTCGGGGGTGAGGCCGACGTTGAGCGAGGCGTTGACGTGCACGTCCAGCTGGGGCTCGCAGCCGCCGAGCGCCGTCAGCATGCCCAGGGTGACCAGCTGCCGGTCCCGCGGCGCCAGCCCGGGGCGCCGGTAGATCTCGCCGAAGCCCCAGGCGACCACCTGGTGGGCGAGCTCGGGGCTGATGTCGGCCAGCGCGTCGACCACCCGCTGCCCGCCCTCGCCGTCGACCCGGGTGAGGACCTCCATGCCCCGGTCGAAGCGGTCCTGGCGGGTCTCGGCGGGGTTCACGGGGGTGTCCATGCGGGTGCTTCCGTTCCGGCCGCGCGGAGGCGGCCCGTCGTCCTGTCCGGTGCGGTCCGACCGGCGGCGTCCGACCACCGGGCCGGGCGGCCCGCGGTCATGACAGGACGTTAGACGTTGGAGTGCACTCCAACTCAAGCCCCGCCGTCCGACGGCCCCGTACGCGCACACCCGTGGCGCCGACGGCGGGAGGCGAAAGGGCGGCCGGGGCCGCCGCGCCGGGCAGGCGGTGCGGTGCCGCGGCCGTGACCCGGCGTCAGACGGACCAGCGGCCCGGGCGCCAGGAGCGGCGGCGACCGGCGGTGCCGAGCGCGGCGGCGCCGACCACGAAGGCCACCCCGGCGGTGGTGGCGGCCGCGATGACGACGGCCTGGTGCCCGGAGGGGTCCGCGGGCGGGGGCCGGAGCACGGTGACCGTCGGGGCGCTGCGGGGCGCCGGGTCACCGGCGACGGGAGCGCTGACGGCGGCCAGCGGGTCCACGGTGCCGTAGCCGAGGAGCGGGTCGGGCAGGGCGGTGCCCGGGTGGTAGGCGGTGGTCCGGAGCCGGTCGGCGAGGCGCTCCGGGGTGAGGTCCGGCCGGTAGGCCAGGGCGAGCGCCGCGGCGCCGGCCACCACGGCCGTGGCGAAGCTGGGCCCGGCGCCGGTGAAGTGGCCCTTGCCGCCGGGGCCGACGCTCAGCACGGCGTCGCCCGGGGCCACCAGGTCGACCCTGGCCGGATCCGCGGCGCCGCTCGGCGGGGCGCCGTCGGGGGCGAGGTCGGCCACGGCGAGGACGCCCGGGAGGGCGGCGGGCAGGACGGGGGGCGGCGCCGCACCGGAGGACCCTGAGCCGCCCTGGTCGGGGGCGGCCGGGGCGATCACCAGCGCGCCGCGCTCGGCGGCGTGGCGGACGGCGTCGGCGAGTTCGGCCTCGCCCGTCGACACGGTGACGCCGACGGCGATCACCCGGGCCCCACCGTCGGCGGCGTCCCGGATCCCCTTGGCCAGCGCGGCCGGAGTGGTGTTCCCCGCGTCGTCGGTCACGGCGACGGCGAGGATCCGCGCCTCGGGCGCGATCCCGGCGAAGCCGACGCCGTCCTGGCGGCGCGCGGCGACGAGCCCGGCGAGGAAGGTGCCGTGGCCGACGCAGTCGCGGGTGGAGTCGCCGGTGCCGCCGTACTCGCGCGGCCCGGGGGTGAGGCGGCCCTCCAGGACGCCGGACCCGGGGTCGACGCCCGAGCCGACCACGGCGACCGTCACCCCGGCACCGCGGCTGAGCTCCCAGGCGGCCTCGGGGCGCAGGTAGGCCTGCGCCCAGGGGGTGCGGTCGGTGCCCTTGTCGGAGGGCTTGAGGCAGCCGTCGGGCCGCCCGCTGCCCCGGTTCTGGGCGACCAGCGGCAGGGCGGAGGGCTCGGCCCCGCCGGGGGCGGCGGCGGAGGCGCCCGGGGCGGCCGGTCGGGCCCGGGCCGCCGGCGTCCCGGCGACGGCCGCGGACGTGCCGGCGACGGTGGCGGGCCCGGACGCCCCGGGGGCGGCGGGGGGCGCCGCCGGGGCCGCCAGGGCGGGCCCGGCCGGGAGCAGCACGGCGCCGCAGCAGAGCACGGCCGCGGCCGCGCGGGCCGCCGTGCCCGCCGGCCCCGAAGTCGCCCGTGTCGCCGGTGTCGCCCGTGTCGCCGGTGTCCCGGGCGTTGTCCTCTCCCCCGCCGTCACACCGCGCTCCGCTGCGCCGACCCGGGGATGTCCTGGGGCAGCAGCAGGCTGAGTTCGGAGAGGTCGCCGACGTCGAGCCGGGCGAGGCGGCCGGCCTGCCGGGTGACCATCGACTCCAGGGTCTGCCGGGCGAAACGGCCGTTGCCGAAGGTGCGGTCCCGCGGGACGGCCTCGCACAGCTCGGCGAGCGCGGCCAGCGTCTCGGGCGCGCAGACGTAGCCGGCCTCCTCGGCCTGCATCCGCACGATGGTGACGAGTTCGCCGGTGCTGTAGTGGTCGAAGGCGATCTGCTGGGAGAAGCGGGAGGCCAGACCGGGGTTGGAGCCGAGGAAGCCCTGCATCTCGTCCTGGTAGCCGGCGACGATCACGACGACCTCGTCGCGGTGGTCCTCCATCAGTTTCATCAGGGTGTCCACCGCCTCCTGGCCGAAGTCGCCGCCCGCGGCCGCGCCGCGCGGGGTGAGGGTGTAGGCCTCGTCGATGAACAGCACGCCGCCGCGGGCGCGTTCGAAGGCGTCGCGGGTGAGCTGGGCGGTGTGCCCGATGTAGCGGCCGACCAGGTCAGCCCGGGCGGCCTCGACCAGCTGGCCGCGCGGCAGGACGCCGAGCTCGGCGAGCAGCGCGCCGTACAGCCGGGCGACGGTGGTCTTGCCGGTGCCGGGCGGCCCCGCGAAGACGAGGTGGTGGCTGATCCGGGCGGTCGGCAGGCCGGCCTCCTCGCGGCGACGGGCCTGGGTGATCAGGTTGACGAGGTTCTCGACCTGCTCCTTGGCCGCCGCCAGTCCGACCATCGACCGCAGCCGGTCGAGCAGTTCGCTGCCGCCGCCGGGCCCGCCCGGGCCGGCGGGGCGGGCCGTGGCGGCGAGCTCCGCGCCGAGGTCCTCGGGGAGCAGCCGGGCGAGGTCGGCGTCGGTGATGTCGGGGAGGGCGGCCAGCCGGGACGCCTGGCGGTCGACCATCTCCTCGAAGACCTTGCGGGCGGCGCGGCCGTTGCCGAAGTCGGCGCCCTTGGGCATCCGGGTGAAGTGCTCCCCGAGCACCTCCCGGGTGTCGTCGGCGAGTTCGAAGCCGTGCCCGGCGGCGGCCCGTTCGACGATGGTGACCAGCTCCTCCGCCGAGTAGTTGCGGAACTCGACGCTGCGGCTGAAGCGCGAGGCCAGGCCGGGGTTGGAGCCGAGGAAGGAGCGCATCTCCTCCGAGTAGCCGGCGACGATCACCACCACGTCGTCCCGGTGGTCCTCCATCAGCTTGACGAGGGTGTCGATCGCCTCGCGGCCGAAGTCCGGCCCGGTGCCGCCGGATCCGGCGGCGAGCGTGTACGCCTCGTCGATGAACAGCACTCCGCCGAGCGCCGACTGGAACACCTCGGTGGTCTTGATCGCCGTGCCGCCGACGATGGAGGCGACCAGGTCCGCCCGGGCCACCTCGGTGAGGTGCCCGCTGCGCAGCACGCCGAGCTCGGCGAGGATGGCGCCGTAGAGGCGGGCGACGGTGGTCTTGCCGGTGCCCGGCGGCCCCGCGAAGATCAGGTGGCGGCCCATCGGCAGGGCCGGCATGCCGGCCTGTTCGCGGCGCCGGGCCAGCTTGTTGAGGTTGACCAGGGTGGCGACCTGCTCCTTGACCCCCTCCAGGCCGACCAGCGCCTGCAGCGCGGCCTGCGGGCCCTCGGGCTCGGCCGGCGGAGGGTCGGCGGGCTGCTCCGCCGGGGGCCCGGCTCCGTCGACGCCCCCGGCGCCCGGCGCACCGCCCGGCCGGTCGGCCGCCGGGCCGCTCCCCGCCCCGGCGGTCGCGGTGCCCCCGCCGTCGGCCCGCCCGTTCTCCCGGCTGGTCAGGTCCTCGACGGACAGCCGGTCACCGGACCCGGTCCGGGACAGGCCCGCGCCGCGGTTGCCGGTGACGGTGCAGCCGGTGATCCTGATCGGCTCCTCGGACTCGGCGCGCAGCCCGTCGCGGGCGTTGTCGGCCATCTCGCAGCCGGTCAGTGCGGCCCGGCTGCCCGCGGCCAGCAGGACGCCGTGCCGCCGGTTGCCGTGCGACCGGGAGCGGGCCATGGTCAGTTCGCCGCCGTCCTCGACGACGACGCCGTCGGCGGTGCACCCGGCGATGTCGCAGTCGCGCAGTGAGGCGGTGCCGCCGTGTCCGACCTCGACCCCGGGGACGCCGCCCGGAGCCGCGGCCCCCTTGCCTCCGGTGGCCCGGCCGCCGACCGCACCGGCCGTGCCGGCCGTGCCGCGCACGGTGGTGCCGCCCACCTGGGTGTTGCCGCCGTCGGCGACCCGCAGAGCGGCCAGCCCGGTGGCGGCCAGGACGCAGGACTCCAGCCGGCCGCGCCCCTCCCGCAGCACCTCGACGCCGTGGCCGCGCACCTCGGTGACGTCCAGCCGGCGCAGCAGCGGGTTGGCGCCGTCGCGCACGCTCACCCCCGCGCCGGCCGCGCCGCGCACCTCCAGCCGGTCGAACTCGGCGGCGCTCTCGCCGACCAGCTCGACGCCCGCGGCGCCGCCGTCACGCACGACGGTGCCGGTCAGGGCCGGACTGGAGGCCTCGTCGACCAGGATGCCGGCCAGCTCCGGGGCGAGCACCTCGCACCCCTCGAAGCCGCCCCGGGAACGCCCGGTGACGTGGATGCCGTGGCCCTTGGTGCGCGCGGTGCGGCAGCGCCGCACCAGCGGATCGGTGCCGCCCGCCAGGACCAGGCCGTGGCCGCGGATGTCCTCGACCGTGCAGTCCTCCAGCAGCACCCGGGCGGCGGAGTCGACGAAGACCCCGATCGGCGCGGCGCGCACGGTGGTGCGCAGCACCCGGGTGCTGCTGTGCTCCTCCAGCGCGATCCCCGGTTTGTCGGTGGCGGAGATCTCGCAGTCCTCGATGGTGCCGCGGCCCTCCCCGTTGGCGCAGACGCCGTTGCCGCGGGCGTCGCGCAGGATGCAGTTGCGGACGACGGGGTCGGCCCGCTCGCCGATCACCACGGCGGAGCTGCCGAGGTGCTCGACCACGCAGTCCTCGATCACGCTGGTCCCGGTGGACGTCTCGACGATCCCGGCGCCGGCCGGGTTGACGACCCGGCAGCCGCGCATGGCGAGCGCCCCCTGCTCGCGGGTGAACAGGGCCGTCCACGAGTTGCCGACGACCTCGCAGTCGTCCAGGGCCGCCTGCCCGCGCGGGACGTCGACGGCCGGCAGCTCCTCGTCCCGGCCCTGGAGCACCAGCCCGGTCAGCTGGACCGCCTCGGCCACCACCTGCACCACCGCGCCGCGCCGGGGGGAGATCCGGACGCTGCCGCGGGCCTCCTCGGCGGTGATGGTCACCATCTTGGTGATCACCAGGTTCTCCTCGTAGCGGCCCGGACGGACGCTGATCACCGTGCCGCTGCGGGCCGCGTCGAGCGCGGCGCCGATGGTGCGGTAGCCGCCGCCGTCGTGCTGCTCCGCGCTGACCGTCAGCACATGGCGGATCATGGTGCGTTCTCCTCCGTCGTTCGTGGCCCGGGGGCCGTGGTGCGGGCCGGGCCGGGTGGCGTCGTGCCGTCGGCCGGGCCGGGTGGCGTCGTGCCGTCGGGCGGGCCGGGTGGCGTCGTGCCGTCGGGCGGGCCGGGTGGGCGGTGCAGGCAGGGCGGGCGGGGCGGGCCGTCCGGGCGGGGCAGGCCGGGGGTCAGCCCGTGCAGGACGCCCGGACCGCGGACGCGGCGTGGTGGGCGTACGTCTTCGTGGAACCCGACCAGTCCAGGCCCCGGGTGTGCAGCATCACGGCGATCTTGCCGCCGCTGAGCGGGAACGTCCCCACCGAGACCCACTGGCCCCGGCTGGAGACCTGGTTGACGGTGAACGAGTCGATCGTCCCGGTGCCGGGCGCCGACTTGTTCTGCACGGAGTAGTACGTCGGGGAGCCGCCGACCGCCTTCACGTCCCCGCTGCCGGGCACGTAGACCGACAGCTTGCAGCTGCCCGTGGTGACCGGCGCGGTGTTGAACGTCCAGACCACCGAGTTGCCGTCGTCCTTGGCGTCGCCCGACATCGGCACCGAGTAGTAGGAGCCGTTGCAGCCGTCGCCCGAGTAGCCGCCGGAGTTGGTGCGCCACCCCGACTGCCCGTTGTCGTACCAGCCGTACGACTGCGTGGTGGTGCTGCCGCCGCACGACGGTCCGGCCACGGCCGCGTAGGTCGGCGGCGGGGGCGGCGCCGGCTGGGCGGGCTTGGCCGCGGGCGGGGCGGGGGCCGGCGGGGCGGGCTGCGGGGCCGCGGGCGGCTGCTGCGCGGCCGGCGGCTGCTGGGGCGCCTGGCCCTGCTGCGGCTGCTGCGGCTGGCTCTGCGGTGCCCCGGCGCCGCCACCGCCCTGCCCCGCCGGGGCTCCACCGGAGGTGCGGGCTGCGTCCGGCTTGCCGGTCGTCGCCGCCGGTGCGGGGCCCCCTGCGGCCACCCGGCCGGCGAACGGCACGGACTGCCCGCCACCGGCGCCCTGGTCCACCGGGGCACCGCCGGCGGCGGCCGCACCACCGGCCGCCGCCGCAGCGCCGTCACCGGGCGGCGGGCCCGCGGCGTCGACCGGCTGACCGGCCGCCACGGGCTGCTCGGCCGGCACGTTCCCGTGCGCGTCGGCACCCGGGACGAACCCGTTGCCGCCGTCCTGCTGCGTGTACCCGGCGGGCGGCGGGCCCTCCGCGCCGGACGGCCCCGGGTCCTCCCCGCCGAACTTCGCGATGCCGAGCGGCACACCGACCAGCACCAGACCCGCGATCACCGCGGCGGCCACCATCGGCCGGGAGATTCGGCGGGGGCCGCCGCTCTCCTCCTCCTCGCCCGGCGCCTCGCCGGGGACGGCGCTCACCCCGGCGGGCGCGCTGGCGGCGGTGGCGACCGCCGCGGCGGGGGACGTCGCGACGGCGGGGGTGGTGGCGGCTCGGGTCGGGGACGCCGTGGCGGCGGCCGGCTCCGGGTCCGGGTCGGGCAGTGCGGGAGCCGCGCCGGAGGCGGGAGCGGCCTTCGCCTCGTTCGCGTTCACCCCGGCCTCGGACGCCTCCTCGGCGACCGCCCCGACCTCCCCGACCGCCACCGCGGCAGCGCCCGCCGCGGAGACCGCCTGACGGGACGCCAGCTCCTCGGGCACGACCCACGCCACGGCGGGCAGCTGGATCCCGGCGCCCTCCGACCCCTCGGTCCGGCTCGCCCGGCCGCTCCGGTCCTTGCCCACCCTGGCCCCCTGGCCCTCGACGACGATGCTCGGCAGGGACCCGCCGCCGGCCCGGACCCGGTCGGGTCGGCCGGAACGACGCGTCCACCCGACTCGACGGCCGGGGCGCACCAGGAGGTTCACCACCCGGCGAACTCGTCAGACGACCGGCGGCTCCCCGCCTCCACCGGTCCCGCCCCGGGCACGCCCACCCCGGCCACCGCCCCGGGGCGCGCCCCGGCCACCACGGCCACCGCCGCGCGGAACGTCGCCACCGGTCGGGGGCCGGACGGGCGTCGGGGTCGGTACCGGTGCCGGGGACGGCTGACCGGTCGGGGTGTCGTCGGCAGCGGTGTCCTCCGCTGCGGGCTCCTCCGTCGTGGTGTCCCCGGCCGTGTTCTCCTCGCGCTGTTCCCCGGTGTCCTGCCCCTCGCTGTCCGTGCCCTCCGCGTCCGACTCCTCGCTGACCTCCCCCGGCTCGGAGTCCGACAGGTACGGCTCGTCGTGCTGCCCCAGTGGCGGTGTGTAGCCCTCCGGAGCAGTGATCCTCCCGTCCGTACCGAACAGCAGGGACTCCTGCTTGCCCTTCACCTGCACCGAGGTCCCGGTGATCTTCGCCGTCAGTGCCGCCCGCGCCTGCTCGTGCTTCATGAGGCACTCCGGCGCGGCCCAGTTGCCGAAGATCTTCCCGTGCGTGCCGCCCGTCACGACGACGAAGCCCAGATCCTTGGCGATGTACTCGTTGAAGACGGCGTGGGCCCAGTGGCAGGCCATGCAGTCGCGTTTGCGGCCGCCGATCGGCCAGGGCTTCAGCCTCGGCTCCTCCGCACGCTGCTTGCCCTTGTCCCGGGCCCGTGACGTGCCGCTGCTGCTCCCGGCGGCCGGGTCGTCCTCGTGGGTGGAGCTCTCGTCGCCGGACTCCCCGGCCGTCTCCTCGGTCTCCTCCCCGGGCTCCTGCTCCGACTCGGCCTCCCGCTCCGCGGTCTCCTCCGCCTCCTTCGTCCTGCGCTCCTCCTCCGCCTTCCTCGCGGCTTCGAACTCCTTCCGCATCTGCTCCTGCACCACGTTCAGGAGGTCCATCTCTCCGTGCACGCAGCCGGCTTCGGCGCGTTCGTTGGGCCTCCAATTGATGCGGCTCGGGTCGATCAGCGCCCTGCGCACCGCGTCCAGGCCCGCGGCGTCGTCGACGTCGTCGCCCTTGCGCCGGTACCGACCGTCCCTGATCGCGCGGAGCTTCCCCAGGTCGTGGTTCATGGCCGGGTTCGGAACGTCGTCCAGACTCAACAGGCGGTTCCTCGCACTGTCCTGCTTCTCCTTGGACATGCCGGAGTTGCCCGCGACGTGGACCACCCCGTCGATGACGGTCAGGGCGATGTGCGGTGTTCCGGTCACCTTGAACGACAGGCCGACACCGAACCGGTCCGCGCCCATCATGACGCGGGACATCCGGTCCAGGGCCCGGCCGAAGGCGCCGCGCAGCGAGTCCGTCTCCTCCCCGAGCCGGGCGTCCAGGCTGGGCGGGCGCAGCTCCAGCGGGAACGCGGTGTGACCCGCCGCACCCGGCGTGCCCTTGACGACGTAGGCCACGCCGTTCCGGTCCTCCACCCGTGCCATGTGGTCCTGGTTCGTCAGCGGACGGCTCCCGCCACGTGCCACGGTCCCCCCGCCCCGGCCGCCGCGACCGCGACCGCGCGTCGACGGCGCCGACGCGGGGTGGCCGGTGTTGCCGGTGCCGACGTCGGCCCCGCGGCCCCGGCCGCGACCGGCGCCGGACCCGCCTCGGCCGCCGCGCGTCGTCTCGGTCGGTGCCGGCGGACCCGCGTCGTTCCCGCGATGTCCCCGGCCCCGGCCCCGGCCCCACTCCTGGCCCTGGCCCTGGCTTTGGCCCTGGCCCTGCGGACGCCCGCCCCGGGAGGCCGGGTGCGCCGAGGCGCCCACGACCGGGTTGAGCGCCTGCTGCACCAGATCGGCCATCGACGCCGGGTGGTCCGGCGCCTCCGGGGCCGCGTCCGGATCGTCCCCGAGCGGCTGCTCCTCCGGATGCCCCGCGCCCTCGACACCGTGCACGAACTCGCGGAAGCCACGCAGCATCGCGTCGTCCGCGGAGGTCTCGCGGACCGGGTTCGCCGGTACCGGGCGGCCACTGTCCGGACGCTCCCCGTACAGCCGTTCCAGGACCGGCAGGAGGGTGGGCAGGTGGTCGCGCACCCACCCGGCGCCGTTGTTGCGCGGCCGGCCGGTGTCCGGGTCGTGGCCGTGGTTCGTGCCGAGGTAGGCGTTGGTCAGCTGGGCGAAGAACTCGTGCTCGTCCGTCGACGAGTAGTTGCCGACCAAGTGGCCGCCCAGGTCGTGCACCGGCCCGTCGGGCCAGGCCGCCGTCGACTCGGCGTCGAACAGCCCGCTCAGGGTGTCGGCCATGTGGTTGTCGAGGAACGCCTCCCGTACGCGGGCACGCTCCTCGTCGGTGAGGGCGAACGCGTGGAGGGCGTGGGCGAACTCGTGGGTGGCGGTGGAGTAACCGTCCTCGAAGCCCGCCGCCGCGCCGACCGAGGTGTCCTCACCGAGCAGGTTCTCCACGGTCACCGCGACGTACCGGCCCTCGGTCGCGCCCCGCACGTCGTGCCAGCGGCGGAACGCTCCCGCCGCGCCCCCGGCGGCCCCGCCGGCCAGATGGCGGAAGCCGTCGACCTCGGTGACCGGGACGTCGTTCGGCACGACCACCACCCGCACCCCTCGCCTCAGCAGACCCGCGGCGGCGTCGGGGTTCCCCAGCATCCGCTCCAACTGGGCGTGCGCGGCCTGCCGGGCGGCCACCGGCCGGTGCACCCCGGGGTCCACGTCCACCAGCAGGCGGGCGGCGACCACCGCGAACTCCTCCGGCAGCAGGCGCTCCCGGAGGGTCCCGACGAAGTCGGGGTCGGCCGCGAGTTCGCGGCGTGCCCCGGGCGCGAGCGAGTCCAGCGTCAGCAGACGGTCCTGCGGACCCAGCGCCAGGAAGGCCTCCGCCGGAGTCTCCTGAACCAGCGTCGGCGGAACCGGATCGGGCTCGGGAAGCGGCTTGAGCTCGGACTCGGGAAGCGGCTTGAGCTCGGACTCGGGAAGCGGCTTGAGCTCGGACTCGGGAAGCGGCTTGAGCTCGG
>NZ_JBIWPA010000010.1:152220-162558 GCF_044768035.1 Kitasatospora sp. NPDC101176 | reverse complement strand
CTCGGGAAGCGGCTTGAGCTCGGACTCGGGAAGCGGCTTGAGCTCGGACTCGGGAAGCGGCTTGAGCTCGGACTCGGGAAGCGGCTTGAGCTCGGACTCGGGAAGCGGCTTGAGCTCGGGCGAGGAGTCGGGGCGGGGCACCATCGGCAGAGGCTCAGTGACGGCCTCCTTCGGTGGCACCTGGCTGGTGCTGTCCGCCGAGGCCGGAACCTCCTGCTCGGCCTGCTTCCGCTGCAACGCCGACACGGCCGCCTTGGCCCGCTCGTCCTGCTTCGCCTGCTCCTGCCGGCGCGCCAGCTCCGCGAGCCTGGCCGACTCGGCCTGCTGCCTGGCCAGTTCCTCCCGCTCAGCCAGCTCCGCCTGCTGCCGAGCCGACTCCGCCAACCTGGCGAGCTCAGCCTTCTCGGCCAACTCCGCCTGCTGACGCGCCAGCTCCTCCCGCTCAGCCTGCTCCGCCTGCTGCCGAGCCAACTCCGCCGCCCTCGCCGCCTCGGCCTCCCCGGCCGCCCGCTGCGCCGCCGCGAGCTCCGTTGCGCTGCCCCCGGCGCCGCCCCCGGTCCGGTCGCCCGGGGCCTCCGGCGGGCTCGGGACGCGGCCGAGGGTCTCGGCGATCCGTCCTGCGAGGTCGTTCGCCGACGCGTCCGGGACGGGCGGTCCGGGCTCCTCCTCCTGGTCCGGCGGCAGGTCGTAGGGGTCGGACGGCCGGCGGCCCGTACGCCAGTTGTCCGGGGTGAAGTAGGTGTCGTCGGGGCCGGTGTGCTGCCGGGTGACCGACCGCTTCGGGACGGCGACCAGCACCGGGACGTCGCCGACGACCGTGTGCGGCCGCCACGACCAGGGTCCGGTGCGGTGCTGGAAGGAGAAGGTGAACTTGGCGTACCCCTCGAAGCGCACCAGCGGCTCGGGGAACTTGGAGTTCGTCACGGACCTCTCGGCGACGGTGCGTTCGCCTCCGGTGCGGCGCCCCGCGCCGCCACCGAAGGTGATGCCGCCCATGACCTTGCCCTTGACCTTGGAGAACTCCAGACCGAACTGGCCCATGAGCTGGGTCATCCGGGAGGCCAGCGCGCGTTCGGTGAACCGGGTCGAAACCTCGGCGGACTGGGAGATCTCCGACTTCGGCTCCTCGCGGCCCCGGCCGAGTGCGACCAGCTCCGCCCGCACGGTCACGCTCACCGTGTCGACGAAGCCCAGCCGGACGGTGCGGACCAGCGTCCCGCCCGCCGTCAGGTCGGGCAAGACGTCGATGAGGGTCCCGCGGTCGAAGGCGCGCCGGAGCCGGCGGGCGTCCGCCGAGTCCGGGTCCAGCCGGAACAGGTTCCGGCCGAGGGTGCCGAGCAGGTTCCGCAGCGAGCCGACGTCGGGCAGGTCCACGAGCAGGTCCTCGGCACCGAGCCCGCTCCACACCTCCCGGGGCGGTACGAGGTGGGTGGTCGTCGGGACGGCCCCGCGCGGCGCCAGCAGCGATTCCTCGCCGGTGCCGGGGGCCCGGTGACGCGCCTGCGCCGGCGTCCCGACCACCTGGGTGTCGGAGGTCTCCAGCAGCACGTCGAAGCCGAACTCGACGGTGGTGGTGGCCGCCCGGCGCGCACGCCCGGACCGTCGGTCCGCGTCCGGCACCGGCCGTGGCGTCGGCACGGAGCGGGCCGCGTCGCGGATCCGCCGGTTCTGCCGGTCCAGCTCCTCGACGAAAGGCCGGGGCAGGGGCGCGCCCGCGGGCAGGCCGGCGGCCGGGCGGAGCGCGCGCTGGCGCTGCTGTTCGGCGCGGGCCGCCGGCGGGAGGGTGCCGCGGACGGGCCGGGGCCCGCCCCTGCGGCGCAGCTCCACCTGGAGCACGCCGGTGCCCGTGAAGACGCTTCCGGGGACCTTGGTCTTGGTGGCGGTGCCGGTCCGTCCGGCGCCGTCGTGCTCGGTGATCCGTTCCTGGCCCCGGACGTGGCTCAGCGTGCCGCCGAGGACGAGGGAGACGGGCAGCGCGCCCACCGGGTCCGTGGTGACCACCAACCGCCCGGCGACGCCGTCGTCCGTGGCCGTGTTGTGGCCGGTCCGGCCGTCGGGGCCGCCCTGGGCGACGCCACCGGCGCCGCCGGCGGCGAACTCGGTCTCCGTCGTGTCCGCCGTGTGCCGGATCTCCCGCACACCGGCCCAACGCAGGACCACCGTGCCGCCGGGCACCTTGACGAAGTGCTCCTGGCCTGCCATCAGGGCGCGCATCCTGGACTGCACGGCGCCGGCCCGGAGGAGGGGTTCCAACGTGCTCCGCACCCGTTCCCAGCCGGCGCCGTAGACGCTCCGACCCGGCCGGTCGAGCTGGTCCAGCAGCGACGGGCGGTGTCCCGGCCCGGGCTGCGGAGGCACCGGCGCGGGCTGCGGCGCCGGTCCTCGGTCCGGCTGCGGGGTGGGCCGGTCGTGTCCGGAGGGGAGGGCCCGGGGCTCCGGTGCCCAGACCCGCAGCAGCACGTCGGAGCCGCCGAGCACCCCGGAGTCGACGATCCGCCGGGGCACCGAACGGTGTTCGGCGGGCGCCGGGGCCAGCCCCGTCTTCGGGTCGACGGGCAGTTCGCGGACGGGGAAGACCACGTCGATCCCGGTGACGGCGGTCATCGGACCGGAGGCGTCGGCGAGCCGCTGCCGGACGGCCCGGCCGACCAGCACGGACGGCCGGTTCGACGTCACCACGACGGACAGCTCGACGGTCACGTCCCCCGTGAACCGGGCCGCCCGCTCGACGGTCTTCTCCTTCTCGGAACGGCTGGTCACTGTGTCGCGGACGGTGCCCACCGTCCCGTGGGCGGCGGAGGTCTGGCTCAGCGTCACCGCCACGTGCGGGAACGTGCCGTCGACCGCCGCCGTCGCGGTGGCTCCGCCGCGCGTGTCGCGCAGGGTGCCGGTGGAGGAGACGGTCTCGCCGCCGCGCTCGAACTCGCACTTCTCGATCAGGCCCCGGTACTCCCGCATGGTCGCCGCGGCGCGCAGGAGCCGGACCTCGGCGGTGTAGCCCCGGTGCGAGACGGCCACCGTCCACCCGGCGCCGGTGGTGAGCGCCGCCAGCCGGGGGCGCAGCGAGGTCTCGTCGAGGTGGGGGGCGAGCGCGGCCTCGACCCAGGCCCAGTGCCGGCCGAAGACCGGCCGGAGCCGGACGCCCACGGCGTCCAGGACGGCCCGGACGTCGTGCAGGCCGAGGACGGGGTCGGAGGCGCCGAGCTCCCCGGTCCGGGTGACCCGGTCCGGGGGTCGCACGGCGAGCGGCTCGACCGGGCGGAGCGGCACGGCGGGAGGCCGGACGTCGGCCTGCTGGTCGCCGGAGGGCTGGTGCTCGCCCGGCGACGGGTGGTCGCCGGGGGCCTGCTGCTCGCCGGCCTCCTCGCCCTGCCCGGTGGGCGGGACGTCGGGGCGGGTGAAGACCAGGCGGGACGGGCCGCCGTCCGCCGCGGTCGGGTGCGGCGTCGTCAGGGACATGGGGAGCGCCAGCAGGGCCCGGACGACGGCCCGTTCGGGCGCGGTCGGGGCGCCGGCGCCGTCGTGCACGACCCTGACGTCGACCTCGACGTCGGCCAGGTAGACGACCATCGGCTCGGCGAACTTGGCGTTGGCGGAGCCGCCGGCGCTGTCCGCGGCCCGGTCGCCGCGGCGCGAGCGCGCGGCGTGGCCGCCTCCGCCGGTGGCCGCGACGGTGGTGTCGGCCGCAGGGAACCGGGGGCCGCCCTGGAGCCGGCCGGCCGCCGAGCGGAAGGTGTTGCGCCGGTCCCCGCTGCCGGCCGTCCACTCGTTCACGATGTTCAGCTCGGCCTCGTCGAACGCCCGGACGTAGGCCAGCCGCCGGACCTCGGCGCCGGCGAGCACCAGGGCGTCCGGCTGCCCGGCCCGCACCAGCAGCGGCGAACGCAGGTCGATGCCGTGGCTCATCCCCGGGAGCAGCGCCGCGAGCCGTTCGCGGCGGAAGGCCCCGCGCACGGCCGGGCCGAGCGCCGTCCAGCCCTCGGCGCCGAAGGTGCGCCGGCCCAGGCCCTCCAGGACGTCCGTCAACCCGGGGAGCGCGTCAGGACCGTCCTGGGGGCCGGACGGGAGGACGTCGAGCACGACGGCGCCCGTCGGCAGCCCGGTGCGGCCGTGGGCCGGGTCGGGGCCCCACACCTGGGGCGCGGGCATCCGAGCGGTGGTGCCGGGTGGCAGCACGGGCGCCCGGAGCGGCCCGGGCTCGTCGTCGGTGCGGAACGTCCGCCCCGCTTCGCCGGCCTCGCACTCCGCGGCCTGGAAGAGCACCTGGAACCCCAGGTCCGCCCTCGCCCGGTCGGGGCCGACGGCGCCGGTCCGGTCCCGGTGGGCGAGCGAGAGCCGGACGACGCCGTCGAAGATCGCGCCCGGGACCTTGGCCTTGAGCGCCGCACCCGTCCGCTGCGCGTTCTGCCCGACGGTGTTCCGGTCGCTGCCGCGCTGCCCGGTCAGCACGCCGCTGCCCGTGCCGCTGACGGGATCGTCCTTCCCGGTTCCGGAGACCTTGGCCGAGAACCCGAGCCCCAGGGTCACGGCCCTGGTGCTGGAGGAGGTGACGACACCCGTCGCGTCGGCACCGGTGTTGAACTCGCTCGGGTCGGTGTTGCGCAGGTGCACCAGCTCCAGGACCGTCGCCGAGACCAGGACGCTGCCCCGGCCCTCCGCCAGCGGGACCTCCAGCGGCTCTCCCGCGGTCATCGCCCGGAGCTGCGCCTGCAGACTGGGCAGGTCGAGCTGCGCGAGGAGCTCGGCCCGCACCGCGGGCCAGTCGTCGCCGAACCGCCGCCGGCCGAAGGCCTCCAGCCCGGTGTCCGCGTCCGCGGGCCCGAACAGGGCGGTGTGCCCGTCGGCGCGGTCGCCGCGCCCGTACCGGGTGCGGACGTCCTTGACCACGTCCATCCCGCCCAGCGCCGCCGTGCGGAGCACCCGGGCCGGCGGGGCGTGGTGGGTCGTCGGCGACGGCGCGTCACCGCCGGACTCCGCGGCCGGGGTGACGACCCGCGCCGACAGCCGCACCGACACCGGCCCCTCCTGCCCGGGCCGGGGGGCGGCTGCCACCACCGGGGTCCGCGACAGCGGGCGGGCCGGTGTGCGCACGCCCGGGACGGCGGAGAAGTCGAGGTCGAGAAGGATCTCCGCGTCGACCCACAGCACCGGTTCCGCCGTCTTGCTGCGGTGCGTCACCCGCCCGGTCGAGGCGACCGCCGTCCCCTCGGCGCGGTCCGCGACGCGGGTCGCCGGACCGGTCACGCCGACGGCCGAGGCCGGCTTCCCGCTGACCACCAGCCCCCCGGCCCACCGGGTGCGGCTCTCGCGCAGCGCGCCCGTCCCCGCGGACGAGTCACCGCCGTCCTCGAACTCGAACTTCTCCGTCCGGTGCGCGGTGACCGCCCGCACCACCGTGGCACCGACCCGCAGCAGGCCCGGCCCACCGCCGAGGTCCAGCGGCAGCAGCAGGTCGTCGCCCCTGGTCATCCGGGACAGGTGGGGCTGCAGGGTGCGCACGTCGAGCTGCTCGGCCAGCCGCTTCCGGATCTCCTCGCGCCGGCCCGCCGACACGCCCGCCCGCAGGTGCGCGAGCACGGCCTCCACGACCCGGCCGTTCGCACCGTGGACCAGCACCACGCGGTCGCCCGCGCTGATCCATCCCTCCTCGGTCATCCGGCGCGGCGGGGCAGGCAGGGGCGGGAGCGGAGTCGGGACCGGGGTCGGGGCCGGGACGGTGGCGGGCTGCTCCTGCGGGGGGACGGGCGGCTTGGTCGGCTCCTCCCGCTTCTCGTCCCCCGGGAGCCGGCCCTCCTGCGGCGTGTCCGCCTCCTTCGACGACTCGTGCTGCGACGGCTCGTGGTGCGACGGCTCCTGCCGGTGGCTCTCCTGGACCGGCTCGTTCGGTGGACCCGCCGGGTGGGTCACCCAGGTGAGCGCGCTGTAGTGCGCGCCGCGGATGTCGGCGGGGTTGGAGCGGTGCACGTCGACGGTCCGCGCGGCCTCGGGGTTCAGCACGAAGGACCTGCCGTGGTCGTCGTGCACCACCAGGCGCACGGCCAGGGCGTGCGCGACGACCTGCGCGATCTCGTCGTAGAAGCGGCTGCTCCACAGCGACCGGTTGCGCACCGCCATGTCCACCAGCAGGCTGAGCGGCTGGTCACGCAGGTCCGCGAGGGTCAGCCGCCGGGGATCGGTGTCCCCGTCGTGCACCCACAACGTCCCTGCGAGCGCGGGAAGCTGCTCCAGCATCCGGCTCCAGGCCGCGTCGGCGTCCGCCGCGGGCGCCCCGGCGGCGAAGACCGCCCGCAGGTGCTCGACCAGGTCCTCCCGACCCACGCCGTCGAACGCCGTTCCGGCGATCGCCCGAACCTGATGCTCCGTCAGGTCGTCGAGCAGGAAGTGCAGCGGGCTCTGCTCCCGGGAGTCAATGCTCTCCCGGAGCGGGGCGCCTGCCGGGCCCCGGAACCAAAGCGAGACGACCCTGCGGGCGTCCCGGGCACCGAGGTCGCGGTCCGCGCCGGCCAGCACCGCGGTGAACAGGCAGTCGCCGTCGCCCGGGGTCTCCAGGACGTCGAAGGACGACCCGTCCGGCCGCGTCACCCGCTGCACCGCGCGGCCCTGCCGACCGCCCTCGGCGTCCGATGACGGCTGGTCCTCCTGCAGGAACCCGCCGAGCTTTCCGACACGCCGGGAATCCTTGGTCTTCTTGGTCTTCTTGGTCGATTCCGGCTCGACGGGCGGATGCGAGCCCTGCTCCGTGTCCGGCTCCGTACCCGGCACGAACTTGACCCAGCGTCCGCGCGTGCCGTGTTCGTCGCTGAGGATGCCGAGCTGGGCGACACGCTGTCCGACAGCCACGTGGATGGTGGTCGTGGATGCCCAGACCACGCGGCCGGTGGCCTCGGCGAGCTCCTGCGCGACCGCCTTCCCGCTGTCCCCCAGGGCTCCCGCCTGGCACGCGAGCAGCACGATCTGCGTGTCCGGCGGCATTCGCCGGAAGCTGGGACGCCGCCGCACGACCTGGCCGAGCCCCGTGCCCGAGACGTACACCTTCTTCTTGTTCCCGTTCGCCGGCTGCTCGGACAGCGTCGGCAGCATGGCCGCCAGGTGCGTGGCGTGCGTCATGACGGTGTAGATCGGCGCCGAGACGTCCCAGGGGACGAGGCCGATGGAGCCGAGGTCCGGATCGGCCGACGCGGCCGCCAACACGGGGTTGTCCACGAAGTCGGAAGACAGGTACTCGAAGTGGGGACTGGTCGGGTCGAAGCCGTCACGCACCGCCTCCCACTCCCGGGTGAGCGAGTCGTCCCGGAAGAAGCGGCCGCCCGACTGCCTCCCCAGCGGGAAGAGGATGGGCTGACTGTCGAGGTCGCTCTCGTCGACGATGTCCGGCTTCTTGGCGTCGACCCGGCGCCCGTTCTCCTTGGTGACGCCCTTGGTCGGGATGCTGGAACCCTCGGGCGCCTCCGGCATCGTCGGATCCGGCGGGACCTCCTTGATCCAGAAGCCCCGTTCGGGCTTCAGGTGCTTCTTGGCCTCCAGATCGGGGCGCATCTTGGCCCTCACCCGGATCTGACCGTCCGTCAGCGACGTCGCCACCGAACTGGTCCACACCGTCCGTCCGGTAGCCGCGGCCAGCGCCCGCGGCAACACCAGGTCCGCGCCGAGCTCGGAGGGCCCGACCAGCACCAACGGGGTCTCGGGGGTGAGGACGTCGCCCGGCAGGTCGGCCACCACCGCCTCGGCGAGGGTGTCGGCGTCGGCGTCCATCAGCTTCTTGGAAATCAGTAGCAGGAAGGGTTCATGCCCGGTGATCTCGGTCAGGCTGTAGTTCTTGTTCTTCTCCTCCTTCGTGTCCTTGTCCTCGGCATCGCTCCCGTCCTCGGCACCCTTCGCCGCCTTCGTGGGCTTCGCCGGTTTCGTGGGCTTCGCGCCCCTCTCGGCCTTCGTGGGCTTAGCGTCCTTCTCAGGCTTCGCCGTCTTCGCGGATCTGGCCGACGTCCCGGCCTTCACACCCTTCGCGGCGGGCGCGGCCACGACGTCCTTCGCGCTCTCGGCGGCCTTCGCGGGCCTGGCTGACTTCCCGGCCTTCGTGGCGGGTACGGCGGTCACGGCAGTCGTGGCAGGTGACGCGGTCGTGCCATCCGTGTCCTCCACGACCACCGCGTCCTCACCCGCCGCCTCTCCCTTCGCGACAGCCCCGGCCTCCGCGCCCTTCGCGTCCTCCTCGATGACGCCAACAGCCGGCGCGATCCGCTCCACCGGCTGGTACGGACCGTCGCCGGGCTTCGCGGGCATGGACCAGTGGTAGACGCTCCGTACGTCCTCGGCCACCACGGGCGGGGCGCTCTTCCGGCCGCGGCTCTGCAGCTCCAGACCGACGACGACGCCTCCGGACGTGGTCAGACGGCTGGTCGTGTAACGCTCCTGCCGCTCCTTCGGCTCGCCCTTCGTCCCACCGGCCCCCTCGGAAGCAGCGGGCACCGGGTCCGCCAGCGCTGCAGGCGCCTCCTGTGGCGCAGAATTCGCCCCGGGAGCAGGCCCCGCCAGCGGCACGGGCGCAACCTGCAGCGCGGGCTCCACCTGCGGCACGGGCTCCACCTCCGGCGCGGGTGGGAGCAGCGCGGCCCGCAGGGCGTCCCGCAGCGCGGCACCGGTCAGGGACGCGTCGATCCCCCCGATCGCGTCCACCACCGCCTTCAGGTGGTCCGACAGCGGGCGCTGCCGGTCAGGCAGGCCGTGCAGGTCCTGCGCCATGCCGGCCAGCCAGCCACCGGTCAGGTAGGCGACCCTCATCCGGTAGTGGTCCCGGGCGAGTTGCTCCAGTCGCCGGAGCGCCCTGACCCTGTCGAGGTCCCGCGTGATCGCTTCCGGGGCCGCGTCCCGGTGGTAGAGGTCGTCGTGGATCTTCAACAGTGCACCGGCGGCGAGCCGTTCCCGCGAGGAGGGCGCGGATGCCGAGGACTCCTCGCCGGACGGCACCACGGCCGGGTCACCGGTCGTGGCGGGCTCCTTGGCCAGCTCGCGCGCGACCTCGTCCAGTGCGTCCCGGGTGACCGTGCCGCCCGCACCGTCGATGCCACGGGTGAGGATCGCCGCCGGCGCGGTGGCAGGCGTGGTCACCACGGGCTTCTTGGCCCGTCCGGAGAAGCTCGTCGTGTCGTCGTCGGTGCTGTCGTCGTACTCGTCGTCGGTGCTGTCGTCGTACTCGTCGTCGGTGCTGTCGCCATCCTCCCCCAGGAGGTGCCTCGCCACCGTCCGCCGGACTTCGGAGGCGGCGTCGGACCGATCCCGTTCGCCGCTGCCACGGGGAAAGTCCGGCATCAAGCCTCGACGGGCCAACGACTCGACGTCCACACCCAGTTCGGCGGCCAGCCGGTGCCAGGGGTCTGCCAGTCCGTCCGCCTCGTACCGGGCGAGCAGGGCGCGGGCATCGGCGAGCGAGAGGTCCCCGTGCTCGCCGGAGTTGCCGCCCGACTTGTCCCGCAGGTCAGCCAACAGCCGCTGCCAGTCGGCTTCTTCGGCAGCCTCCCGGCTCTGCCGGGCACTCTCCCGCGTCGCCCGGTGGGCAGCCTGCCGCTCGGCATCGCGCTGCTCCTCGCGGGCCTGCTCGTCGGCGAGGAGACGCTTCTGCTCCTCCAGGGCCTCCGCGCGCGCCCGGGCCCTGGCCGTCGCGTCGGCCTCCCGCTGCGCCTGCCGTTCGGCCCTGCGCTGCTCCGCCTCGGCGGCCTCCCGGGCCCGCTGTGCGGCGCGTTCGCGGGCCTGCGGGTCGTTCGTCTGCTCCTCGCGTCGGCGCTCGGCGGCCTGGTGGCTGGCGCTCTGCTGACCGGACTCGGTGGCCCGCCCGTCGCGGGTGGCGTCCTTCCCCCCGAGGACGTGGCCCTGGCCGGGGAAGTCGCCGCGCTCCTTCGGGGGTGCCGCGGGCGGGCGCTCCTCCCGCGGGCCGTCACCGGGCCCGTCCGTCAACCGGTGCCCCTGACCCGGGAACCTGTCCGGGGCCGTGGGGGTGTCCGAGCCGCCGGGGTGCTCGGGCCCGGCAGGCCCGGGTACCACCTGCGTCCGGCTGCCCTCGGACTGCCGGCGGGTCTGCACACCGGATTCGGACGGAGCCGAACCCGCCTGGTCGCGGCCACCGGAGCCCTTGTTGGGAGCGACGGCACCGGAGTCGTCGCCGTCCCGCTCCTTGAGCTCGTTGAACGCGACGATCCTGGACCTGCGCGGAGGCCGCGGCTTTCCGTCGTCGCCGTCACGGCGTGGGCCCTCGGAGGGCGAATCGGCGGTCGGCTTCCGGTCCCCCTTCAACTCCGCCTGACGATCCAGGAACGCCGACGCCCGCTCACCACGCGGCCCCGACGC